>CAZMXH010000005.1:0-14258 GCA_964570165.1 uncultured Actinomycetes bacterium | reverse complement strand
GTCCCTCCCGAGGAGGGTGAGCGCGAGCAGCAGGTCGTTCCAGACGAAGATGACGTCGATGATGGCGAACGCCAGGATGCCGGGCAGGGCCAGCGGCAGCGCCACCCGGCGAAAGGCCTGCCACTCGCCGGCGCCGTCGATGTGCGCCGCCTCGAAGATGTCCCGCGGTATCTGAGCGAGGAAGGCGCCCATCATGAAGACCGCCCAGCCCGCGCCGAAGCCGGTGTGCACGAGGATGATGCCGAGGTACTGCCATGGCCCTTCGGACAGCCCGACGGTGCGGAACCACGGCAGCAGCGGGATGAGAATGAGCTGCACCGGGACGATCATCGTGGTGATCAGCAGGAAGTAGATGACGTTCCTGCCGCGGAACCGCATTCGGGCGAACGCGTACGCCGCCAGGGTCCCCGCCGCGACGGTGAGCGCCACCGAGCCGGCCGTGATCACCACGCTGTTCAGCACGAACCCGTCGAGGCCCTGGGTCCACGCTCGCGCGTAGTTGCCGAATTCGAACGTGGCACCGTCGAGGCGCCACCACCCCTGCCGGATCTCGGCGAGCGGGCGCAGCGAGATCAGCAGCGCACCGACCACCGGCACCAGCCAGGCGGCGGCGGCCACGCCGAGCGCGCCGTACAGGCCGAGCAGCGGCAGCCGGCGCCGAGCCACCATGCCTGCCATGGCTGCCATCAGCGCTCCCCTTCCAGCATTGCCCGCAGGTACCGGTATCCGCTCACCACAAGCGCCAGGGACATCAGCACCGCGACCGCGGTCGCCAGTCCCGCCTGCGGCGAGTCGAGGAACACGAACGCCTGCTTCCAGAGCAGCACCGCCAGCACCTCGCTGTCCTGCGCTGGACCGCCCTGTGTGATCACCCAGACGATGTCGAACGTTCGCAACGCGAAGATCACGCTGATCGTCGCCACGATCACCAGCGGTCCGCGCAGCGACGGCACCAGCACGTGACGCACGATCTGCCGAGTGCGCGCGCCGTCGATCCGCGCCGCCTCGACCAGTTCCTCCGGCACGCTGGTCAGGCCGGCGGTGATGGTGATGACGCCGAAGCCGGTGAAGGCCCAGGCGCCGGCCACGACGAGTGCTACGTTGACGAACCGCAACTCCACCGGCCCTACCGTCAGCGCTCCCGGGTCGGACAGCCAGTTTCCCGCCTCCAGGCGCACCGGTCCCCACTCCAGCGTCCCCGTCAGGCCCACCGCGTCGAGCGCCGCGGTCAGGACGCCGAAGTCCGGGTCGTAGACGAACGTCCAGATCACGCCCGCCGCGGCCAACGAGATCGTCATCGGCAGCAGGAAGATCGTGCGAAACACCCGGGCGCCCACCGGCAGGTACCAAATCGCCACCGCAACCAGCAGCGAAACCCCGGTCACCAGTAGCGGGAACAGCACCAGCCAGATCGCCGTGTTGAGCGCCGCGTTCCAGAACCGCGGGCTGGTGAGCGTTGACAGGTAGTTCTCCAGCGCGACGAAGTCCCACTCGCCGGGAGCGGTGAAACTCCAGGGGTTCAGCAACCCCCACCGGAAGAAGCTCCCGGCGATCGTGTTGAGCGCCGGCCAGATGTAGAACCCGGCGAAGACCGCCAGCAACGGCAGCAGGAACAGGTACGGCGCCCGGGACGCGCGCGCCCGCGGCGCCCGCGTCCCAGACCGTCCCGTACGTGGCCTGGCGGCCGGCCTGCTCGCCACACGCGACGACACGGGTCTTCCGCTCAGCCCCGGACCTGCTCGTCCACGCTGACCATGGTCTGGACGATGCTTTCGACGTCCTGGTCGCGCACGAACTGCTGCAACGCCTCCCGCAACGTGCTCTGAATCTCGCCGCCGATGAAGTCGTCGAGGTCGTACACTGCCTGCGCGTCCGCGCCGGCGGGCCACAGCTCCGCGGCCATCCGGTCGTTCTCGTCGGGATACACATCGAGCGGCACGTGGGCGTTCGGCGCCACGAACCCGCCGCGCTCCGCCCAGATCGTCTGGGCGTCGGCGGATGCCAGGTAGCGGACCAGCGCGAGCGCGGCATCCGGGTTGGCCGTGTCGGCCGCGACGGCGAACAGGTCGCCGCTGATGAACTGCACGTCCGGAGCGGACTCGTCGTAGCGCGGCATCGGGAAGAACGTGAAGTCCTCCCCCGGCACCATGTCGGGGTCGCACTCACCGGGAGCGACCAGGTTGATGAAGGCGCCCTGGTTCTGGTACGCGGCCGTACCGTCCGCCCACGCGCAGGTGGCGTCGACGAAGCCCCTGTCCAGCGCGGTGGCCGGGAAGTACTCCGCGACGAGCTCGCCGAGCACCTCGAAAGACTCCACGACCGCTGGGTCGTCCCACGACACCGAGCCGTCGACCAAGCCGTTGAACACGTCGGGCCCGGCCACCCGTACCAGAATCGGATCCCACCACTGGGTCAGCGGCCACGAATCGGCGCCGCCGACGGCGAACGGCTCCACACCGGCGGCCTCGATGGTGTCCAGACCGGCCAGCCACTCATCCCAGTCGTCCGGCACCGTCAGCCCAAGCTCCTCGAGCTGGTCGGGCTTGTACCAGATGAGGGCGTTCACGTTGCCCTTGAACCACGCGCCGTAGGCCGTGCCGTCGGCGGACGCGATCGCCCGCAACGAGTCGTTGTACTGGCCGTCGGCGACCCACTCGTCCCACAGGTCGTCGAGCGGCATGAGGAAGTCCTGCGCCGCGAACAACCGGATGAGGCCGGGCAGCGCCACCGTGACGTCGGGTGGCGAGCCGGCGGCGAACTGTTGCGTCAGCTGTGCATTCAGCTCTTCAAAGGGGATCTCCACCAGCGACACGTCGACGTCCGGCGCGACGTCCTCGAAGCCCTCGATCACCGCCTGGAAGGCCTCCAGCTCGGAGCCGCTCCACGTGATGGCGACGGACAGCTCACCGGCCACCTCGTCGTCGGCCGCGGCGGCACCCGGCTCGCCCTCGTCCGCCGCTGGCTCGTCGCCCCCGCACGCCGCCGCAGTGAGCACGACGACCGCCAGCCACGACCACCCCGGCCGCCGTGGCGCTGTGACATTCATTGATCGCCACTCCCTTCGGGCAGTTGGCATCTGAGCCACTTTGTTATTGAGGAGATACAAAAGCACCCCATCGGGCGGTCGTCAAGGGCAACCAGCCTTTCCCTGTCGGTTGCCGACTCGCAGAACACCGGCTAGCGTGACCATTCATTAGGACTCCGTATTAGTTATCGGGAGGTAGCCATGGCAGCCACGCCAGTCGGATACACCTACGGGACGCCGGCGCTCCCGCCGTCTCCTGTCTCGCTAGACGACCTGCGCAGGCTCGAGGCGAGCGTCATGTGGGACGACGACGACGCGGCCGCGCTGCGGCGTGCGGCGGAGGTGCTCGACGGCCAGACCGAGGACGTGCTCGACGTGTGGTACGGCTTCGTGGCCTCGCAGCCCCATCTCGTCGCCTACTTCGCCGACCTGGACGGCAAGCCGATCGACCGCTACCTCGAGCAGGTCCGGGCGCGCTTCGGCCAGTGGATCCTCGACACCTGCACCCGCCCGCGCGACGAGCAGTGGCTTGCCTACCAGCACGAGATCGCGCTCCGGCACACGAGCGCCAAGAAGAACCAGACCGACAAGGTCGAGTCGCTGCCGTACATCCCGCTGCGACATGTCATCGCGCTCGCCTACCCGATCATGACGACAATACGGCCGTTCCTCGCCAGGGGCGGCGACCCAGCCGACGTCGTGGACCGGATGCACCAAGCGTGGTGCAAGGCGGTCGTCCTCCAGGTGGCTCTGTGGGCCCAGCCATACGCTAAGAACGAGTGGTGACCACCAGGCCAACCGTGCGCCGCGAGGCGGCGGGCCTCGAACACCGGCTCGCCGCCGCTCTCGAAAGGGTCGGAGCAGCGGCGCAGACCTTGCTGCGCTCGGCCGCGCTCGCGGAGGGACTGTCGGCAACGCAGGTCCAGCTCCTGCTGCAGCTCGCCGGCAGGCGCGACGGCGACCATGAGCCCGCCGGGCTTGCCCGCCGTTTCGACGTCAGCCGGCCCACGATCACCGATGCGGTCGCGGCCCTGGAGCGCAAGGGCCTCGTCGCGCGGGCCGCGCACACAGAGGACGGGCGGCGCCGCGTGCTCAGTCTCACGGCTCGGGGCCACGCCGTCGCCCGGAGGCTCGTCAACTGGGATCGGCAGCTTGTCGAGGCCGTGGACCGGCTGCCCCACGCGAGCCAGGCATCCACCCTGCAGGCGGCCCTGGACGTCATCGCCGAGCTGGTGAACGACGGGGTCGTCTCCGTGGCGCGGATGTGTACGACCTGCACATTCTTCTAGCGTGACGTGCGCAGCGGCGCGTCCCCGCATCACTGCCGGCTGCTCGATATGCCGCTGCGGGCAGCCACCCTCCGCGTCGACTGCCCCGAGCACCGGCCCGCGGACGCGCCAGCCGAGCCGCCAGCCGTTCGGGCGCCGACAGCTCGCGCGGAGCCGCAAGGCGGTGGCACGGCCATCGACCCGACGGCGCCGATCCCCGTGTACTTCCAGCTCAAGACCGCTTTGCTGGAAGAGATCCTGAGCGGCCGGTACGGGCCGGACGACCGGCTGCCCACCGAGCACGAGCTGTGCGCGACATACGGCATCAGCCGCACGCCGGCGCACCGCGCGCTGGCGGAGCTGGCCCAGGAAGGTGTGATCCTGCGCAGTCGGCACAGGGGGACCTATGTCAACCCGCACTGGCTCCGCCGCCGCCCCGACCGACCGGAGGTGCGGGTGGTCGTCCCCGAGGGACCGTGGGAGTCGCTGATCCGGCGCGCCGCGCCGCCGGACCTCGCGCTGAACGTGGCGCGCGTGCCGCTGCCGGAACTCCACCAAGTCATCAGCCATGCGGTGGCCGAAGGCCGTGCCCCTGACATCGCCGTTATCGACTCGGTATGGGTGCACGAGTTTGCCGCCGCGGGGTTCCTGTCGGACCTGGACGAGCTCACCGAGGGCTGGCTGGCCCAGCTGGGCGCGGACCTGCTGGAAGCGTTCGCACCGGCGACCTCCGCTCGGGGCCGGCCGGTCGCGGTACTGGTCGATGGCGACGTCGCCGGTCTCTGGTATCGCCGCGATGCGCTGACGGCCGTCGGCTGCGACACGCCCTGCACCTGGAGCGAGCTGTCGGCCGTCGCCTCTGCGCTCGCGATGTCTGCCGGCCGTCCGCCGCTCGCTCTGCCGGGCGGGTCACGCGCCGGCGAGGCCACGACCTACTGCCTGCTCGCGTTCCTCGCGTCGAACGGCGCCCACGTCCTCGACGGGGGCGCCGTCACGTTGAACACGGAGGCGGCCGCCGATGCACTGCGCTTCCTGCGCAGGCTGGTCGACGACGGAATGGTGGCCGCCGAGAGCGTCGCCCACGACTGGGACCAGCCGTCGCACCTGCTCGCCGAGAGGCGGGTCGCGATGGCCTTCGGCGGCAGCTACGAGGCGCGCATGCTGGCCGCGTCCGAGAACCTGCCGATCGCGCACCTGGACAGGCGGTTCGGATTCGTCCCCATGCCCGCGGGACCGCGCGGTGCGCCTGCCAGCCTGGCCGGGGGGATGGCGTACGCGGTCTTCCGGCAGGCGGCGCAGCCCGCGCTCGCCGGCCGCCTGCTGAAGCACCTGTACTCGCCCGAGCAGCTCGCACAGATGTCGCGGACGACGGGGCAGCTCCCGCCGCGTGCCTCGGCGGTGTCCCTGCTGGCCGCCGAGATCCCGTTCCTCGCGGAGACGTCGGCGCTGCTGCCGAGCGCGGTCGTCCGTCCTGCCACGCCCACCTATCCGCGAGTGTCCGCCCAGCTACAGACGATGCTCGAAGCCGTGCTGACGGGCCGCCTGGACCCGGCGTCGGCCATCGAGCGGACGGCCGACCTGATCGGCGCCATCACCGGGCTCCCGGTCACAGTCCCGCCGTCGGCTGAGAGGAGCTGACGCCGCAGACGTACTCCACCGCCGTGTCCGGCCGCAGGAACAGCAGGTAGCGTCGCGTCACCGGCTCGCCGGCCGCGTCGGACACGGCGCGCGCGTATACCGCGAGTTGCGTCTCGTAGGCGGCGATCGCTTCCGCACCGGTAGCGATGTCGGTCTTGTAGTCGACCAGCACGAGGCCGTCGTCGTCCCGGAACAGCAGGTCGACGTACCCCTCGACGAGAGCGCCGTCCACCACCGTCCCGACGTATGTCTCTCGCCAGTGCGGTCGCGCCGCCGCCCGCATCACGACCGGCGACCGCAGCGCGGCGCGCACCGCGTCGGCGATCTCGGAGGCCATTGCCGGCACGCCTTCGGCCAGCGCCTGCCCGGCGGCCAGGTCGGCGACGCCCTCGCCAGTCGCGAGGTCGACCGTCTGCAGCACGCCATGCACGGCCCGCCCGACCGCGGTGCCGTACCGGCCCTTCACCCACGGCCGTAGCTCGAGGTCCCGCGGCTGCTTGGCCAACCCGTGCTGCACGAACGCGGGCAGCTCGACGGTTGCCCGTCCGTGCGCGATGTCGGTCGCCGACTCGGCCTCGCGGCGGCGCCCGTTGCGCAGAGCCGCCTCGCGCCGCGCCGACCACTCGTCCCACGACGGCAGCGGCTCGCGCACGACCGGCATCCGTGCGGGGGCAGGGGCCGGCGACTCCGGCGGCGCCCACACCTCGTGCGGCGCACCGCGGCACGCCTCCGTCAGCAGGGCCGCCGGGCAGGCCTTGCCCTCCGCCCTGTGCAACGACACCGCGAGATGGTGCTGCGCCCGGGTGCACGCCACGTACAGCAGGCGTACGTCCTCGCACTCCTCGAAGACCTTCTCGTTGTCGTCGGCCTCGGCGTAGCCGAGCGTCTCCACGCCGCGCCGCGGCCGCACCTCGCATCCGCCGCTGTCCGGCCACAGCACCAGCGGACGTTGGGTCGACCCGGTCGAGGAAAGCCCGGCGACGATCACGAACGGGAACTGAAGGCCCTTCGACGCGTGGATCGTCGTGATACGAACAGCGTCGGTGTCCGTCTCGGGCAGCACGGTCTCGGTGACCCGGGCCGCATCCTCGGCCTGCCGCTCGGCCCACCGCAGGTACTCCCGCAGCGACCCGTGCTCGGCCTCTGACCACGCGCGGGCCTGGTCGACGACGAAGCGCAGCCGCCGCCACGTCTCGCGGTAGCGCGGCGAGTCCACCGCCGTCTCGAGGACGCGGCGCCGCTCGATGACCTCGTCCAGCAACTCGGACGGCGTGAGGCGCGACCGCCGCTTCGCCCAATCGCGCAACGCGGCGAGCGCGTCGGCGACCCGACCGTCGTGGACGGGCGCTGCGAACGGGTTCCACGACCCGCCGGCGGCGCGCCACCGCCACAGCTCCACGTCAGAGCAGCCGAACATCGGTGCCCGCAGCGTCGACAGCACGGCCAGCTCGTCGGTCGGGTCGTCCACCGCCCGCTCGCACAGCAGCAGTTCCCGGACCTCCGGGGCGGCGTAGACGAAGGTCGCCGCCTCGGTGCGGTAAGGGATGCCCGCCGCGTCGAGCACCTGCTCCAGGCCGCTGATCGACGTCCGGGTCGGCGCGAGGATCGTGATGTCCGCCAGGCTCAACGGGCGAGACCCGGCCCGCCAGCCTTCGGCGACCGCGTGCCGGATGAGCGCGGCGATGTCCTGCGCCTCCCTCTGCCGGACCTCCTCCGCGCTCGGCTTACCGGCGTGCGCCTCCGCGCCCAAGACCACCACCGGCGGCCCGCCGCCCGGCGATGCGGGCTGGCGCGCTGGGTCGGGAGCGAGCGGGCGGTACACCGGCTGCGCTCCGGGCGTCTCGACGATCAGCTCGCCGAACACGTGATTCACCCAGGCGAGGATCTCCGGCCCGGACCGGAAGTTGGTGCGCAGCGTCAGCGTCTCCCCTAGCGCGTCCTGCGCCTGCAGGTACGTCCGGATGTCGGCCCGCCGGAACCGGTAGATCGACTGCTTGGCGTCCCCGACGAAGAACAGCGCGCCTTCGGGCACCTCGACGTCCCGCCAGTCCGGCTCCCTCGCCGCCGCGCCTCCGGCGATGCGCACCGCGAGCTCCACCTGGATGGGGTCGGTGTCCTGCGACTCGTCGAGCAGGATCCGCTGGTACCGCCGCGACAGGTGCTCGCGCGCCTCCGCGCTGGTCCGCACCAGCCGCCGCGCGAGAACCAGCAGGTCGTGGAAGTGGAGCCGGCCGTCGGCGACCCGCTGCCGCGCGGCGTCGAGCGTCGCGGCCGCCAGCCGGGCGAGCAGCCGCCGAAGCACCGCGTCGACCGCGCGAGCGCGCTCCTGCCTCGCCTGGTCGGACAGCTCGGTGAACGCGTCGCGCACCTCGTCGACCGGGCACGACCAGGAGTCCTTGCGGCCGTACCTGCCGGACCGGGGCATCGCCGCCAGCAGCTCCACCAGCTCCGCGGTCTCGGCGCCGCGCGCCCGATCCAGCCAGGCCTCCAGCTCGTCGAGCTTCGCCAGCAGCTTGTCGCCCGGGTCGGCGCAGGAGTGCCGGAGGCCCAGCAGCGCCTCGGCCCGCTTCCGGATGCCGTCGACATCGAGTTCCGGGTGCATGGGCGGCTCGTACCCGCGCATCCGCTCCTCGACGAGGTCCCAGTTGTCGTCCAGCTCCTGCCTGATGGCTCGCAGGTGGTCGAGTGTTATGCCGGCGGACAGGGCGACCCGCAGCGTTGGCGCGTAGTCCCGGTCGTGCAGCAACTCGGTCTGCAGCTCCTCCCAGCGCCGCTCGGCCGCGACCTGCGAGCCCAGCTCGTCGAGGACGTCGAACAGCGGCGGGACGCCCGCCTCGACCGGGTGCTCGGTCAGCACGCGGTGCGCGAACGAGTGCAGCGTGCCGATCGCGGCGCCGTCAAGCTCGTCCAGCGCCTCCTCCTGGCCGGCCTTCTCCAGCTGCGCGCGCACCCGGTCGCGTAGCTCGGTGGCGGCCTTCTCGGTGAACGTGACCGCCGCTATCCGCCGCATCGGCACGCCGCTGCAGACCAGCGCGACCAGCCGGTCGACCAGCACCGTGGTCTTGCCGGACCCGGCGCCCGCCTCGACGAACAGGGTGCGGTCAAGCTCCGAGACGAGACGGTCGCGGACGTCCTGGTCGGCGAGCGTCATGCCGGCACCTCCTCGCCGAGCAGCTCGCGCAGCGGCGCCAGCTCCGGGGCCGCCGCCTTTCCGTCCCAGGCGGCCGTGACCCCGTGCTCGCCCAGATGGTCCGGATCACAGCCCGGGCAGTGCCAGAGCACGTTGCCGCCGTCGTTGGGCCGGGCGAGGAACACGCCGCGCCTGATCCCGTCCACCGCGGCGACCAGGGCCCGGCGCGCCTGCGCGAGCACGCCGTCGTCAAGCGGGTACCCGATGCGGACGAAGCCGGCGCGGCGGCTGGTGAACCAGTACTCGGCCCGGACGGGCGTTGCCGCGTCGCCGAACCCCTTGCGACCCGCCAGCGCGTACACCGCGAGCTGCAGCCGCTGGCCGCGGTCGCACGGGTCGACGTTGAGCACCTGGTACGGCTCCGGCTTGCCGGTCTTGTAGTCGGTGACGACGAGGCTGCCGTCGCGCGCCCTGTCGACTCGGTCGATCCGCCCCCGCACCCGCAGGGTTCGCCCGTCCCCCAGCGGGATCTCCGTCCCGTCGAAGACCCATTCCGCTGCCACCGGCTCCAGGCCGCCGAGCTCGCGCCGGCGCCGGTCGTCCTGCTCCAGCCAGGTGTGCAGGTCGGCTCGCATGGCCTCGCGGTCGTGCTCCCAGAGCAGGCTGAACCCGGTCACGCCCTCCGCCTCGGCGCGGGCGAACCGCTCGTCGGCGGCCGTGTCCAGCACCTCATGCGCGCGGGCCGGCCACGGCTCGTCAGGACCGGGTGTCCAGCCTTCCTCGGCTGCCTGACGCACCACGCGCTCGAGGATGTCGTGCATCACATTGCCCCGCTCCAGCGCCGAGATGCGCACCACCTGCTCGGGCTGCTCGACCTCCGTCACCCCGAGCAGGTACCGCACGAAGTAGCCGTGCGGGCAGTGCACCCAGCTCTCCAGTGATGTCACCGACACCACGTGGCCTGCCGCCGGGTCGGGCAGCGCCTCCCCCGCCAGATTGCCGTCGAAGACCGTGAACCGCCCGGACGACCGCGCCGCACGCACCTCACGGGCGCGCCGCAGCACCGCGTCGGCGAGCGCCACCGCGTCGTGGTCGACCGCGGCCCGCTGCCGCCACTCCTGCGGCGTCGCTGGCGACGTCAGCCGTTCGATGGCACCGGCGTAGGACGGCAGCTCGTCCAGCCCCGCGGACTGCTCCCAGTCGGTGGCCACCAGGTCGTGCCTGCCGCTGAGCGCGCGCATGGTGGGCAGCACCCAGCGGGACGGGACGCGGGCGCCGCCGAGCCGGAGGTCGCCCCGCGGGAAGGAGAACGTGCGCCCGCCCGGCGGTGCCGCGGCGAGCGCGGCCAGGACGTGCCGCTGCTGGTGCGCCACGCGCGCCGCCTGGGTCGGCAATGCGCCGTCGGTCAGCGCGCGGACGCGGTCCGGCAGCAGCGGGTCGTCCCGCGGCCGGGACGGCAGCAGTCCCTCGGCCGCGCCCACCACGAACACGGCGTCGACGTCGTCGCCGACGCCCTCGGACACGGGCCCGACGTGCACCCCCTCGCCGATCCGTCCGACCCGCTCGACGTCGTCGGTGAGCTCGAGCTCCAGCAACTGCCGGAGGAACGCGGGATCGGGTGGGCCCGCCACCCCGTCGAGCTGGGCGACCGACCCCCAGAGCCCGTCGATCCGCTCGAGCGCCCGCTTCTCACCGGGCGGCAGCCCTCCGACGTCGTCCGGTTCGACCGTCCGCGCCCACAGCTGGTGAAACTGCTCGGCAAGCTCCTGCCAGGTCGCGGCTCGTGCAGCGCGTTCGAGGTCGTCGCGGAGCGCGGCCACGAACGCGTACAGTGCGTCCGCGTGCTGCGCCGTCCGCTCGGCCCGGCTCCGCGAGAGTTCCTCGGCGTCGGCGTTGTCGGCCACCCAGGTACGGCGGTGTTCGGCGTAATCGCGAAGCCGCGTCCAGTCGTCGCGGCTGACGACGCCGGCGGCGCGGGAGACCCGCTCCCACGCAGAGCTAGGGGCGGGCGAGCCGCCGTGCCGCACAGGCGCGTCGGAGACGAACGCCATGACCTCGTCGCGCCGGAACTCGTGGTCGGGCAGCGACACCAGGCGCAGCAGCGCTCGCCCGAACCGGGACTCCGCCGTCGGCCGCGCGCGGCGGCCGAACACCGGGCCCCCCGCATGGCCCAGGTGCACGTGCAGCAGCCGGGCGTACCGGTCGGCCGTCCCGTACAGCACGGCGACCCGATGGCCGGGGTGCTGCCTGAGCGCCGCCACGACGCGCCGCACGATCTCGCGGACCTCGTCGTCCGGGTCGGACGCGTGCACCACGGCGTCGGCGAGCGGCGGCCCGGTGCCGGCCGTGACCGGAAAGCCGAGGACGTCGCACATGCGAAGCGGCCCGGCGTCCGCGCGCTCGTCGCCCGTTAGCCCCACGACGACGCGGACGTCGGTCGTCCGGCCGAGTGCCTCAAGGAGTGCGGACTCGGGAGCGTCGAACTCCTGCGGCAGGAACAGCACGACGGTGCCGGCGACGCCGCGCTGGTCGACGGCCCGCGCGGCGGCGCGCAGCAGGCCGACCTCATCGAACGAACGGGATGCGATGCGGCGCTCGAGGGCGCGGTACACCCGGATGGTGTCGCTCACCACGCCGCCCTCGGCGCCGAGCCGCTCACGGGTCTCCTCGGGCAGCGGGCGCAGCTCGCGGTAGGCGCGCGCCAGAGCCCGCGCGGTGCCGATGTGGTCGGCCACCGGGGCGAACGTGCCCGGCTCAGCGGCGAGCACCGATCGCAGGGCCCCGATGAGCATCGGGCCGGTCAGCGGCCGCCGGCCCGACCGGGCGAGTTCGGCGCCGGCGGTCATCTCGGCGAACCTCCGCAGCGTGACGACCTGGACGGCGGCCACCCCCGGCCGGTCGCCGAACACACCACGAGCGAGCGCGCGGCGGGCGGCGACGCCGATGCGCTCGCTGGGGACGATGAGGACGACCGGCGCCAGCGGGTCGCCCTCCTTCGCCTCCCGCACCGCGGTGGACAGCGCGCGGTACGCGGCGGCGCCGTAGCTCGTGACCTTGACCGTGGTCGTCATGAGGGCTCCATAACGGGCGGCCACGCTACTCGGGACCCCGGACACTGCGCTGACGAGGCTTGCACGCGCAAGCCGGCTAGTCCAGAGCCCCCGGGGGGAAATGCAGGCCAATTGGGTTGGCCGCTGCGCGCAACCTCAAGAGGCCAACTTCTCCTTAGTGATCAAACTCCCGCTGCAGCCCCGATTTTCGCAAGATCATCGCAAGTTTGATCACTAAGGAGAAGTTTGCCTCTTTAGGTCAGGTCAAGGTTCCTCCGCCGGAAGCCGGCCAGGCCGATGGCGGCGGTGGCTCCCGCGATGAGAACCAGGACGACAAGCGGAGCGCCGGTGAATGGCTCGAGCGGCAGCTGGGCCGCGTGCTCGAACGGTGACACGTTGAAAGCGCCCTGTGGGAGGTCGAGTATGGGCCCGAAGGTGCCGGCGAAGAATCCGTAGCCGACGACCACCCAGGTGACGGCGATCGCGCGTGGCAGCACGCCGAGCAGCAGCACGGCGACGCCGAGCACGGCCAGCACGGCAGGCACGTGGTTGAGGTGCGCGAGCGTCAGATCCCCGATGTGCGCCGCGTCGCCGGTCACCGCGGCCGCGCCGAGGCCGGTGGCCAAGCCCGTGACCAGCATGATCACTACGACGCCCCCGGCGATCACCGCGAGGTTGGAGCCCAGCCACGCCCAGCGGCTCACCGGGGTCGCCAGCACTGGCTCGCCCCGGCCGCCGGTCTCCTCGTTTCGCAGCCCAAGCACGGCCAGCACCGCGTAGACGGCCACGACATACGCCATGAACACGGCCATGTACGCGAGGTAGCCGTCGAGCATGGTCGCTGAGCCGCCGAAGATGTCCACGATGACGTCGGGCATCTCGCCGGCGGCGGTCAGCAGCGCGTCGGCGTAGGCGCCGAAAGCCATGCCGCCAACGGCCAGCGCGAGGCTCCAGACGATGAGGCTCGCGCGCTGCAGGCGCAGGGCCAGGCCCAGCGGCGTGCCGAGCGCCGGGGCGGCACGCGGCCGGCCGGGGCGCACCGCCAGCAGGCTGGCCCCGAGGTCGCGACGTGACGCCAGCACATAGCCGCCCGCCGCACTCACCACGCCGAAGGCGAGCAGCAGCACGAGCGGCCACCACCGGTCGAGCACGAACGGGGCGGTCTGCTGGGCCCATCCCAGCGGCGAGAGCCACGACAGCCAGTTGCCGCCCAACTCCGCCATGTCGCCGCCGGAACGCAGCACGAAGGCGATGCCCAGCACGATGCCGGCGAAGCCCGCGGCCGCCCGCGAGTACTCGGAAAGCTGGACGGTCAGCGCGGTCACGCCGGCGAACGCCAGGCCGCCCGTCGCGATGACCGCGGCGAACAGCAGCGAGCCGGCAACGCCGAACCCGCCGGCCGTGACCATGAGCAGGAACACCACGAGCGCCGCCGCCACGTTCGTGATCAGGGCCACGATCAGGGTGGCCGTGAGTCCGGCTCGGGGTCCGACGACGTTCGCGCGTATGAGCTCGGCGCGCCCGGTCTGCTCCTCGACGCGGGTATGCCGGGTGACGAGCAGGATGTTCATGAGCGCGGCGAGAAGGACGAAGTACAGCCCGTAACCATTGGCGACGAACCGCTCGATCGTCGGATCATCGAAGCCGTAGCCCGGCCCGATCAGCAACCGGCCGACCGGCTCCTGGAACAGCTGCGCCGCTCCGGCCAGGTCCTGCTCGGACTCGTAGGCGAACGGTAGGGCCGCGACGAGATAGAGCATGAACAGGCCGAGACCCCCGACCCAGGCGGGGAACTTGATGCGGTCGCGCCGCAGCTGGAACCGGACCAGGGTCCATGTCCCGGCCAGCGCCTTGGGGCCGCGCGAAGCCGCCGTCCGCGGCCGTTCGGCGGTGGCGGTGGCGGTCACCGTCCTACCTCCTGGGTGCTCTGGCCGGTGCGGTTGGCGAGGTCGTCGCCGTAGTGCCGCAGCAGCAACTGCTCGAGCGTCGGCGGGTGCGCGACGATGGACCGCACGCCGAGCGGGGCGAGCGCCCGGATGGTCTCGTCGACCCGGTCACCGTCGACTTCGAAGCGGACCTGCCCGTCGACGCTCTCCCAGTTGTGGGTGCCGGACAGCCCCGCGACCGGGTCCGCCGGCTTGGCGGTC
>CAZMXH010000004.1:0-30911 GCA_964570165.1 uncultured Actinomycetes bacterium | reverse complement strand
AGAACCCGCTTCACCCCCTCGTAGATCCGCCCCGGGTCGTGGCGCACAGAGAGGTTCTCGAACCGCAGGAACACGTCCACGTCCTTGCCCGGGTAGCGACCCGTCAGCCGGGCGTAGGAACCGATCAAGATCGTGTCGATGCCCCAGTCACGCAGTTGCCGGTCGGCCTCCAGCAGTTCACGGACCTCCATGTGAGCTGCGGAAGCGCGCTTCTGCTTCTCGCCGTGGATGGTGACGTTGGTGACGGCGGACTCGAATTCTGCGCTCAGGGTCTCCATCGTGACTCCCCTTCACTGGTCCTGAGCTCTCTCGAGTGGTTCCCCGTGTGGACCAGACTGGTTGTGCTGTGTACTCCGACCGTATCCGCCGCCACCGACATCCCCGACGTGCCACGTCGACGTCGTACGACGTGTCACGCGCACCGGCTTCGCGGCCGATCGGTAGTCTGCAGCGCGACGGACAAGGTCCGGAACGCATGCGAACTCCCCTCGCTTCAGGCGTAGGGGAGAACGCCGGTCGGCTGCACGGCCGATTCGCCGTACCTTCCAGCGTGACAGTCCACCGAACCGGAAACCGGAAGCGACACGCCGGGCCAGGCAGCCAGTCGCGTCTCGGGATGTCCTGCCGGTGGGTCAACCCCTTGGGCAGGGAGCCAGCGCCCATAGTGGGAGCCGGAATTCGCAGGACACGGACGTGTCCGCGAGTGCTGCGGCGACGGATGGAATATCGCAAGAGTGACGACGATCTGCCGTAACCTCGTTGAGGGCATGCTGGCCTTCCGGACGCGAACGAAGATGCGCCCCGTCGAACCCGCGATGGCTACTCCGCGTGGCATGGTTTGTGGCATGAACGAGGGGTGAATCACGGTTCTGGAGGCCACCAGAGAGAGCGGGAGCGAGGGTGAAGTCGCTGGTAGAGGCCACAGTCGTCGTTGTCCGGGCTCCTCATAATCCCTGGGTCGCGGGTTCGAGTCCCGCCCGCCCCACCACCGCTGCAGTCGACCAGTCGCCGTAATCGTCTCGACGTCCTCCGAAGTCGGGGGTCGGTCTACAACGGAGCACTTGCAGAATGCTGATTCTGGCAGCACAATAATGCTATGGCATCGATCACCATCCGCGACGTCCCGGACGACACGCGGGACGAGTTGGCGGCACGTGCCGCTCGGACCGGTCGTTCACTACAGGAGTACGTCCGCCTGCAACTAATTGAGCTGACCCGGCGGCCCGATGCTGAGACGCTGTTGTCACGAGTTCGTAGCCGCAAGCAGCGTACCGGCAGCCGGTTGTCGTCGGCCGCCATCCTCGAGCACCGGGAAGCGGATCGCCGGTGACGATTGTCGTTGACGCCTCGGTGGTCGTCGCTGCGCTTGTCGACAGCGGACCGGTAGGGACGTGGGCGGATGAGCTAGTGGAGTCGGATGATTTGGCGGCTCCGCACTTGATGCCAGTGGAGGCAGCCAACATTCTGCGACGCGCATACCAGTCTGGTCAGATCTCCACCGACACCGCCTCGTTGGCGCATGGTGATCTGGTGGCGCTTTCGGTGGAGTACTTTCCGTATGAGCCGTTCGGTGCGCGGGTGTGGGAGCTGCGCGACAACGTCACGTGCTATGACGCCTGGTATGTGGCTCTTGCGGAGCACCTCGATGCGTTCATGTCGACACTCGATCAGAAGCTGACCAAGGCGTCAGGCATTAGATGTAACTTCCTGACCGCACCGAACGATCACCTTTGAACTCGAACAGGCGGCGCGGCGAGGGTAGGCAGCTGCGCTCGCATTGCGAGCCGTCCGTGGTGCGAAACGCTGAAAAGCGACGCGGCCGGGGGTGCCATAGCTGGTCGTGATGAGGGCATAGTGGACTACATCTAAAGGCAGACACCGTCCGCGTCGTTCGCGACGTAATGACGCATCTTCGATCCGCTCGATCGCGGCATGTCAGTGGATGTGGGTCGCGGCTCAGACTAGGTGGTGCTCGAACGCGAACGCCGCTGCCGCAGTCCGGGATCCGACGTCGAGCTTGGCGAAGATGTTCGACAGATGCCGGGCGACCGTCTTCTCCGCCAGCACCAGCTCCGCCGCGATCTCGGGGTTGCTCTTGCCTGTGGCGACCAGTCGCAGTACCTCGATCTCACGCGGGCTCAGGCCGCCGGGCGCCTGCGCATCCCCGAGGAGGACGGTGACATCGTGTTCGGCCGGCGCGGCACCGAGACCCGCGAACGCGCTCCGTGCCTCAGCCAGGTCGGCTACCGCGGACTCGGCGTCCTCGAGGAGTCGGAGCGCACGTCCGATCAGCACGCGACACCGAGCCACCTCGTACGGCGCGGACAACCGGGCCCAGGTGTCGGCAGCGTTCCGGGCGGCTGCGAGCGCGTCCTCGGCCTCGGCGCGCGCGAGGGCGACCGATGCTCTGGCGTACTCGCCGGCCGCTTGGAGCGCGGTGCAGCCGAAGGCCGATCCGAAGCCGCGGAGCTGGTCCGCCAAGGATGCGGCGTTCTCGATCTCCCCCACTTCTACCAGCACGTGGACGGCAGCCGGCAGTATCTGCGACCGATGCACGGGATCCTGCACCTCGGCCACCACGCGGCGGATCGCAGCCGACGCCGCATCCGGGCGGCCGCGAGCCAGCCACAGCAGCGCCCGACCGGGTTGGGCCGGGTGGCCGAACGCGGCTGCCTGCGTGTAGGCGGCCTGGGCGGCGTCGTACTCCCCCCTGATGCGCAGCGCCTCGCCACGCTCGTAGTGGGCCTGTCCGACTGCGGGACTTCCTCCTGCTGCCGCGGCGTACCGCCCGGCCGCATGTTCGAGCTCGCTGATCGCCTCCAGGTAGGCGCCGTGCAGTCGCATCAACTGGCCACGGTGGACCGCACACTGACCGGTGAACGCGACCAGGCCGGGCTGGTTGTCGCACCAGCTGGTCAGCGCATGGGTCCATTCGCCCATCCGGCCGAAGTCGGAGACCTGCTGGCAGGCCTCGACACACGAGCAGTAGATCACCCCGGACAAGATGGGTGAGACCTCACCGGCCAGGACCCACACCATCGCCTCGTCGAGGAGACGCAGCCCGTCGGCGACCTTCCCTGCGAAGATGGTCAGCCTGCCCTCGACGTGGAGGCCCATGGCGGTCAGGTCGGGGTCGCCGAAGCGTCGGCCGTACTCGGTCACCCTCGGCGCTGCGGCGAGTGCCTCCGCGAACTCCCCCTTGGCGACGTGCCCGAACGTGGCCCGTTCGAGCAGATAGCCGCGCTCCACCACATCCTCCGCGACTCCCGCGAGCAGCCGCTCGCCCCGGGCCAGCCAGCCGTTGCCGATCGCGAGCTCTCCGCCCTGCCACAGGGTCAACGCCAGCCAGTACGCCGCGCGGACCGCTCCCAGGGTGTCGCTTTCATCGAGATGGGCCTGGTAGGCACGCTGCAACGCCTGGACGCAGTCGTTGCGATGGCCCAGGAGAAACGCGGTGATCGCCAGGGCAGCGAAGTCGTCCGCCTGCAGGTGGGTGTCGTCCAGATCCGACAGTGCCCGGTACGCAGCCACCCACTCGCGGCGCTCGTAGGCTTCACGAGCCCGGTGCAGATCGTCGACCACGCTCATCGTGCACCACCTCGATTCGAGCTTAGTAGTCCGAGCGCGAGGTCCACGGAATGATCAGGCAGCGAGTGTCAACGGGTACCGGCGCCCTGTCGCGCGGCGCCAATCGCAACCGCCAACGGCAGCAATGCCACCACCGCCGCCACCGACTGCACGTAGAACTGAACGACCCCGACCGGGACGCCGTGATGCCCGCCGAGGTGGCCTCGGCCACGTCGGCGCTGTCGGGCAGTCGGCCGGGAAGCGGCGGGTGCCACAGTAGCGCGGCGGTCAGGAGCACCGGGCCGAAGCGACCAGAAGCGCCCTGGCCCAAGGGGTCTCGTCGGTGGTCCGGGATCAGTTGGTGAGCGTGGCGGTCATCGGAAGTCCTTCTGGTAGCGTTCGCGCGTCGTCAGGCGGCAGCGGAGGCACGGGCCGCCGTCCGAGCCGCAATCTGGTCAGCGAGGTACGCCGCGTCGCGGCCCACGCCGTTGACCTCGCCCGAGGCGAAGCAGTACTGGAAGGCCAGGCCGCAGAAGTAAAGGTCCGGCACCGATTCGACGACGCCGCGGTATTCCACCGGCCAGCCGTCCTCGATCGGCAGCGGGAGGTCGATCCAGTCGTAGACCTGCCGGAACCCGGTGGCCCAGACGATGCTCGCGACGTCGAAGGTGCGCCCGTCCTCGAGGCACGGCAACCCCTCGGCGACGCCCACGACGTGCTCGGTGATCCACTCCACGTCCCGCGCGCGGAGGTGGTGGCGCTTGACACGCAACTGCGGGACACCGTGGTGGCGGAGTTGCTGCATCGTCTTACGTCCCATCGGCGTACGCCGGGTGAGCACGTGCTTGAAGGCGAACTCGATTGCCGGGAACGCTGCGCGGAACCGCCGCGAGCCCCACTCGAGGGGGACGTTCCCGCGGTCGGGTCCGACCAGCGTCGTGGAACGGGTCTCGGCCAGTTCGTGGGCGATGTCCAACCCGCTGTGCGAGGCGCCGACGACCAGCGCCGGCCCGTCGGGCAGCTGAGAGGGTCGCCGGTACTCACTGGAGTGGACCTGCCGGATCCGGGGATCGATCTCGCCGGCGAAAGCCGGGACCTGCGGCGTACGACCGAAAGTACCGGTGGCCACCGCGACGTTGTCGCAGGTGACCTCCTCGGCCCCGAGGGTGGCGGTGAACCCGCCGCCCTCCCGGGCGGTCAGCCGGTCGACCCGGGTCCGCATCCGGACCGGGAGGTCGTGCTCGACGGCGTACAACTCCAGGTACGCAGCGAACTCGTCCTTGGTCGGGAACGCCCACGGATCGCCGGGGAACGGCGTGCCATCCAGGCTGTTGGCACGGGACGGGGTGAACAGCCTGAGGCTGTCGTAGTGCCGGCGCCAGTTGTCTCCGATCCGGTCGAGCCCGTCGACGATCAGGCATTCCCGGTCGAGCTGCTGCAGGTGGTAGCCGATGGACAGGCCGGCCTGGCCGGCGCCGATGATCAGGGTCTCGATGTGCTGTGTGGTCATGCCACCGACGCTAGGTACGGCGTACCGCACCACACATCGATCAGCACACCCAACTGCTCACCCGTGTCGATGAGTGGATTCACCCACGTGATCGATGATGCACCCGGTCGACTCCGCGATGGCAACTCCGAGTGGCATGGATTGTGGCATGAACCAGGGGTGAACCACGGTTCTGGAGGCCACCAGCGATGACGGGAGCGAGGATGAAGCCGCTGGTAGAGGCCACAGTCGTCGTTGTCCGGGCTCCCTCATAATCCCTGGGTCGCGGGTTCGAGTCCCGCCCGCCCCACCACGTCGTGGCCTGCACTGATGCTCGGCGGTCGTCGTCGCTTCAGGTGGGCGTGGTGCGAGTACCGGACCGAAGCTGGCAACGCGGTACGCGCGTCCAATGCGTGAGAGTCGCAACAGATCCTGAGAGGTGCGAAAGAGTCAGTGTGGAAGCCAGGCGTCCTCATCGCCCGTGCGGTCCAGGACGTCGGCCGGCAGGACGCCGGCAGCCAGCGCCGCGATCGTGACATGTTCGAATACTTCTCGGAGGCTGCTACGTGCGGCGATCCATACCGGCTGGAGGACTTGGGCTGCTTCGTTGTATGACACTGCCTCCGGACGCGCGCCGTACACACTGACCAAGGGGCCGTCGACGGCGCGGATCACGTCCGCGATGCTGACCTCATCGGCGGACTTGGCAAGTCGCCATCCGCCGGCCTGACCACGCTGACTGATCACAACACCAGCCCGACGCAGGTCGGCAAGGATCGCCTGCAGGAATCCGTATGGGATGTCCTGGAGTTTGCCGATCTGCTCGGCCGAAACCGGCCCTTCCTCGGCGTGCCGCGCGATCTCGATGAGCGCTCGGAGGGCGTAGTCAGTCTTAGCCGAGACGCGCATGGCGCCAATTCTGACAGAGTAAGTCGACATCTCAGACCACACGTCGCTACTCAAGCGGACGCCCCTTCCTGGCCCACTCGCTCCGCGCGCCGCATCGCACGTTCGGCGTTGACTGCACCCGCGATGAGCGAGAACCAGAGGAGAGCAAGGAGCCCTACAATTCACCACACGGTGCTCGAACCCTCCTCGAGCCCAACCCACTCGCTCTCCAGAACCGTCTTGATGTTCGTGATGATGATGAGGCCCCGGCTGCAACACCGAGGATTCGGGCTGGCAGGTGTCTGACGATGTAGGCGGCGATCGGTCCTGCAACAACGCCGCCCGCCAGCAAAGCGATCACCCAGCTGAAGTCGATGCCGGCCGATCCCAGGCCCAGCAGGAAGCCGATCGAGGCGCCGACTGTGACGACGAACTCCGAGGTATCGATCGAGCCGACCACCTTGCGCGGTTCGATGCGGCCGGACGACAGCAGCGAGTGGTGCCAACGGGCCCCCACCCTCCGCCACCAATTGCATCCATGGTGCCGGCGACCGCGGCGAGCGGCACGAGAAGCAGAGCGGACACCTTGCCTCTGAACTGCGGACGGCGACCGGCCAGTTTCAAGAACCGCCACACCACGTACACGCCAAGGGACAGCAGCAGCAAGGCGACCCACGGCGCGGCCTCATCACCGGGCAGGCTGACCAGGAAGGTCGCTCCGATGAACGCGAAGATCCCGCCGGGCACAGCCATGATGCCGACGATGCGCCAGTCGACGTTGCCGAACTTCCAATGTGACGCACCGGACACAATCGTCGTGCCGACCTCTGAGAGATGCACAGCCGCTGAGGCGGCAGCCGGCGCGATCCCGGCTGTGAGCAGCAGCGATGACGACGTGACCCCGTATGCCATGCCCAGCGAGCCATCCACCAGCTGTGCGAACAGGCCGACCACGGCCAGGGCAATGAGTTTCCGCACGGGAGGCACCTTTCTCGATTAAGTACATTAAATCAGTAGACTAAGTAGGGTTAGACGTGCGGTCAACGAAACACGCTCAGGTCCTGGTCCGGCGGAGCGGATCGAGGACAGCTGTCTCCAGCTCCGAAGCTGGCTGCGAGAAGGGCAGCTAGGCTCGTTCGTGAACTCGGGAGCGGGGGAACGGTCCGGCAACACCGAGAAGCAAGATCAGTATGGCGCCGCTCGCTCCGAGCACGAGCGTGGTGCCGGATCCGACCGCTCCGACGAGTGCACCTGTGATGATGGGGCCGAGCGTCTGGCCGAAGCGGGCGAAGCTTACCCACACTGCGACGACTGCGGCGCGCTGCTCGGCTGGTGCGTACTCGATAGTGAGGGCTTGGAGGAGTGGGATCAGGGTCCCCTCGCTCGCCCCATAGAGCAGCGCAGCCAGGCCGACGAACAACAGCGCCCCCGCGATGCCCATCGTGACGAAGGAGATCGCGAGTCCGCCTGCCGCGGCGACCACTAGCGTTCGCACGCGGACGCCCGAGCTGATCCGGCCCAGGTTGAATGCCGCGATCGTCGATGTGATGGCGGGAAGGGCGATAACGACGCCGCGGGCGCTCGCTTCGAGGCCGAACTCGTCGGCAAGGTGGACCGGCACGATCGTGAGGAACAGGCCGAAGATAATCATGAAGACGACGAGTCCGGCGACCAACGTCGCTAGCAAGACCGGCTGACGCACGACGTCGACGGCGTCCCTGATCTGATCCCGGACCCGCGGCGTCGCGGCTGGACGGCCCGGCTCGAGAATCAGCCAGGCGACCACGCCGGTGATGAGTGCGACGGTGAACAGGGCAAACGTCACACGCCAGCTTGTCAACTGGGTGACAGCACCGGATAGCAAGGGCAGTGCAGCGAGGCCGACAGTGAGCACTGCGCTGTTGCGTCCGATCAGCCGTGTCCGCTCCGCGCCGGACCAGTTGTCGCCGATCAGAACAATGGCGAGGTTGATCAAGCCAGCAGATCCCACGCCCTGGACGAACCTCGCCAGCAGCACGATCTCGAACGACGGCGCCAGTGCCGACAACGCACCGAACAGCCCGAAGATCATCAGGCAGACGGTGAGCACCGTCCTTCGTCCGAGCCGGTCGGCGATGATCCCGACCATCGGTGCTACCACGATGCCTGCCAGCGACCCAGTCGCGACCAGAGCGCCGGAGCCACCAGACCCAACGTTGAACTCGGCGAGAATGTCCGGGATCGCCGGAATGACAAGGGTGTTGTTGAGGATTCCGGTGAGTGTGACCGTGAAGATGAAGGCAAGCGGTGGTCGGCGCGTCACTCCGAGAGCCTACGAGTTACCCACGCCCGGCGCTGTACACACGCCGCGCAACGGCGGGTGTGGCCGAATGCCTGAGGCACAGAGTCAGCGCAGGTCCAAGCGCATAAGCACGCGGGGGAAGCCGCCGGAGACCGCATCCGTGTCGGCGGCTTTGACGAAACCGGCCCTCTCGAAGAGATCGCGGGTTCCCACGTAAGCCATCGTGGGGTCGACCTTCTTTCCCTTGTTGTCCACGGGGTAGCCCTCGATCACCGGAGCGCGCTGCGACCGCGCGTACGAGACGGCGCCGGCGAGCATGGCATGAGAGATGCCTTTGCCGCGGTGGCCGGGACGTGCGCGGATGCACCACACCGACCAGACGGGCAACTGGTCGACGTGTGGGATCTTCCTGGAGCGAGCGAAGGGCAGTTCCGCCCGAGGTGCGAGGGCGGCCCACCCGACGACCTCGCCGTCCTCGTAGCCCAAGACACCCGGCGCGATCTCGCGAGAGCAGAGCCTCCGGACGTACTCCCCCCTTGCCGGTCCGACGAGCTCTCGGTTGGTCTTCCAGTCGACCCGATGGCTGAGGCACCAGCACACTGAAGAGTTAGGGTTCTTGGGGCCGAGCATGATCGCAACATCATCGAACAATGCTGCCGTCGCGGGCTTGACCTCGACATTCACGCAGCCACGCTAGCTCGCATCGACGGCGCGTCGCGAGCGCCGGGCCAACAAGACGCGCCACGAGGGCACGCCTGGTCCCGCTCCCCAAGGTCGCCGACGAACTCGGAATCGACGCGGATCTGCTCGAGCCGTACGGTCACGAGATCGCGAAGATCCGGCTCGAGGCGATCGACGCGCTGGCCGACCGGCCGCGGGGGAGGTGCGTCGTGGTGACCGCCATCACGCCCACGCCGCTCGGAGAAGGCAAGACCACCACCACTGTGGGGCTGGGCCAGGCGTTCTCCCACCTAGGCAAGCGGGCCGTGGTCATCGATCGTTTCTGCGTGTCCACTGAAACGTCCAGGTGGCGACGACCAGACCGGCCACCAGCCACGCGGCCAGGATCAGGACGGTGGGGCCGTGCTGCCACGATTCCGATACTTCCACAGCGGCGAACTCCTCCGGCAGTAGCGCCGAGCGCATACCCTGAGCGAGCCACTTCAACGGGAAGCCAGAGGCCACCGCCTGCAGCCACTCCGGCAGGTCGCGGAAGATGAAGAACACGCCGGAGATGAACATCATGATCAGCATGGGCCCGGTGACGACGGCCGCCGCACTTCTGCCCGATCTGGGCACCGACGAGTACGCGATGCCCAGCACCGTCCCTGCTGCGGCGCCGAGTAGGAACACCCAGGCGAACGTCAGCCACTTGCCCGGCTCGGTCGGCAGCTCAAGGCCGAACGCGAGCGCCGCCGAGGCCAGCAGCAGCCCGGTCTGCGCCGTGGCCGTGACGATGACCATGCCGATCTTTCCGAGGAAGTACGCCACGGGCGGCATCGGCGTGCCGCGCAGCCGCTTCAGCATCCGTTCATCTCGCTCGAGCGCGATGCTGATCGCCAACGACTGAAAGCTGACGAGGAAGATCCCCGACGCCACCATCGCCGGCGCCATGTACCCGGCGAGGCTGACTGCTGCCCCGTCGACGGTGATCTCCTGGTCACCAAAGACGACCGCAAAGATCGCGAGCAGGACGATCGGAAGCAGGAACGAGAAGACGACCGCATCGCGTTCGCGGAAGAACATCTTGAGCTCGAGGCCGACGCGGGACCAGCCGACGCGCAGGGTCGACGGCGTCGGGCGGGTAGGGGCGGAAGCGGTGCTCACGCGTACTCCAGGGTCTGCTCGGTGGGTTCGTTGATCAACCGGAGGTAGACGTCCTCCAGGGTCGGACGGGAGATGGTCAGGCCGGGCACCTCGCCGCCGCCGGCACGGCCGGACAGCTCGGCAACCAGGCGGGTCGGCTCATCCGTGGTCACCTCCCGCGGCTCGCCCGCTTCAAGCCAGCGGATGGTGGCGCGCTCCTGCTCGCGACCGCCAAGCCTGGCCGGCGTGTCGAGGGCGACGAGACGGCCGCGGGCGATCACTCCGACGCGGTCGGCGAGGTGCTCGGCCTCGTCCAGGTAGTGCGTTGTGAGCAGGATCGTGGTGCCGTCCGCAGCCAGACCTGAGATGAGGTCCCAGAAATCCCGCCGCGCCTGCGGGTCGAAGCCAGTGGTCGGCTCGTCCAGGAAGAGCAGCTCAGGACGGCCGACGATGCCCAGGGCGACGTCCAGGCGGCGCCGCTGGCCGCCAGAGAGCTGGCGAACGCGGGACGAGCGTTTGTCCTCCAGGCCCACAGCGGCGATGACGCCGTCGGGGTCTCGCGCGTCCGGGTGGAACCGGGCGAAATGCCGGACGACCTCGGCGACGGTGAGCTCGTCGTGCCCGCCGGTGCTCTGCAGGACGATTCCGATCCGTGAGCGCCAGCCTCGCGGCGCACGCCCGGGGTCGGCGTCCAGCACGCGGACGTGGCCGGCGTCGCGTTGACGGTAACCCTCGAAGATCTCGACGGTCGTGGTCTTGCCGGCCCCGTTCGGGCCGAGCAGAGCGAAGATCTCGCCGTATGCAATCTCGAGGTCGAGCTCGGCGACGGCGACCGTGTCACCGTACGCCTTGGTCAGGCCGCGTGCGCTTAGCGCGGAACGTGTTCTGGTCATGGCTCCAGCGTCGCGTCGCCATCCCGGTGCCCGACAGCACCGGAGGACTGAATCCCGTGTCCACCGATCGGTGGACCACGAACCCCCGCCGTTCTGAACCTGGCAGGCGTGTCATCGTCTGAGCTTCGTCCGCGCGCCCGGTTCGCAACGCGACCTTGCGGCCTTCAATCCGTCGAAGGGCGGCTCCCGCCCTAAGCGGTTCACGGCGTCGGCGCACTGGGCTGAACAAGGCGACCCGCACCGGCAAGCGAGTGTGGTCGCTAGGCTCGATCCCAGGACCTGATGGACGGGGGAGCAGCAATGTCCGACGCTGCGCGACTCGCCGGTCAGTCCGGACTCGCCACGGATGCTGTGGTCGACCGCCGGATATCCCGACTGCGGGCCTACAACCTCGCCGCCGCGGCACTACACGTCATCCAAGCGGGCGTGATCCTTGCGCTGTCGAACGACTTCGCGCTCCCAGTCACGGGAACGTATCTCGCTGGCCCGCCTGGGACCACGCCGCAGGACGCTGTGACACTGTTCGAGATCCCGTTCGGGCCGGCGGTCGCCGTCTTCTTGCTACTGGCGGCTCTCGATCATGTTGTCGTGGCAGCGCCGCCCTTCTTCGGCCGCTACCGAGCCGGCCTGCTTCGGAACCGCAACTACTTCCGGTGGGTGGAGTACTCCCTGTCCGCGTCGCTGATGATCGTTCTCATCGCCCAGCTCACCGGCATCTCCGACATCGCGGCGCTGCTGGCCATCTTCGGTCTCAACGCGTCGATGATCTTCTTCGGATGGCTCCAAGAGAAATACAACCAGCCCGGTGAAGGCGAGTGGCTGCCGTTCATCTTCGGGTGCATCGCCGGGGCCATCCCGTGGGTGGCCATCGTCATCTACGTCGTCGCGCCCGGCTCGGCCACGGGAGTCGAACCGCCCGGCTTCGTCTACGGGATCATCGTCTCGCTGTTCGTGTTCTTCAACATCTTCGCGCTCAACCAGTGGCTGCAGTACAAGCCGGTCGGCCGCTGGCGCGACTACCTTGTGGGCGAGCGCATCTACATCACGCTGAGCCTGGTCGCCAAGTCGGCCCTGGCATGGCAGGTCTTCGCCGGCGCGCTGGCGGGGTGATCGCGCCGTAGGGCACGGCATGCCCAGCGAAATGACGCGACCACTGCTCGGTCATGGCTCGCCGGGACCCCGGAAGCCGCCGAGGCACCGGCGTGACTGCGCGCGGTCTAGCCTGCGCGAGGAGAACTGGTGGTGCTGCGCGGGGCTCTCAGCCCTGTTGATCAGCGAGCATGAACTGGACCTGGCCCTGCTCGGTGATCTGCGCATCCAGGGCCTTGTCCGCGAGACTGTCCGCGACGTCGGAGTCCACGAACAGCCGGGCACCCTGGCTTTCCACTACCTGATCTTCGGGAAGCGGGCCCTCGGTCACGGACAGTGCCAGCTCGGCTGCACCGCCACCCTCGGTGGCAGGGGAGATGCGAACGCCGGTCACCTCGGGCGTGTCGGTCTGTCCCGCCAACGTACGGATGGCGGATGCTGCGCTATCTGTAACGGTAATCAAGGAAGAACTCCTTGCGCCCTATGTCGGTATCGGTCAGGTCTACGAGTCTGCCCGTCCCAGCCATTCCCAAACATGTATCTGGCAGTTGATCAACGCCTGGGCTTATAGCGTCGCGCGGGGTGCAAGTCGCAGAACTGGACCGCCACCCGCGGGTGCTCCTGAGTACGAAGATCGGTGGGGCTACCGCGGGGTTTACCAGCTGTCATCCAGGGGAAAGCGCGATCCCCACGTAACTACAGTGCCGCAGGCACACAGGCAGGAGTCACGATGAACACGGGTGCCAAGATCGCTACGGCCGTCGCCGCCGGTTACCTCCTGGGACGGACGAAGAAGCTCAAGCTGGCCATCGTGGTTGGGGGATTGCTGGCTGGGAGGAAGCTTCCCACAGACCCGCGTGAGTTGGTCCAGCAAGGGATGCAGTATCTGCAGAGCAGCCCCGAGCTCGCCCGGCTGACCGAACAGGTGCGCGGAACCTTGCTCAACGCGGTGCGGTCGGCGGCGGTCAGCACTGCAAGCAGTCGGCTGGATTCGCTCAGCGAGTCGTTACACCAGCGCAGTGAGCGCTTGAGGGGTACCCCAGCCACCGAGCAGGCGGAGCAGGAAGCCGAGGAGCCCGAGGCCGAGGAGCCAGAGGCCGAGGAAGAGGAGGCAGAGGAGCCCGAGGCGGAGGAGGAAGAAGCCGAAGAGCCCGAGGCTGAAGAAGAGGAACCAGAGGAGGAGCCGGCCGAAGAACGGCCCCGAAAGCGCGCAGCCTCGAAGGGCACGAAGAAGGCCCCGGCGAAGAAGTCCGCGTCGACCGGGAAGAAGGCAGCGAAGAAGTCCGGCGGCGAAGGTGCGGCGAAGAAGGCGTCGTCCGGCCGTGGCCGTTCGGCCCGGCAGCAGGGGTGACGCGCCATGGCTGAGAAGTCTGAGCAGACTCAGCAGCAAGACGCGCGGTCGCTTCTCGACGAACTGCCGGTTGACCGGCTGAAAGAGGAACTGCGAGGCATGATGGCCGCGGTTGGTGAGCGTGCCGTCGGGTGGGTCGGTGAGCGCGTCAGTGGCATGACCGACAGGCTCAATGGCTTGGCAAGCGGCGGTGAGATCGTCGGCAAGGCGACAAAGGAGGCCGGCGAGGCGACAGCCGAAGGCGCGTCTCCTGCGAAGACCGCCCTGAAAGCCGCCAAGGGTGGCTTGTCCGGAATGAAGGACAAGGTGCAGCAGGCCTTTGGTGGTGGGGGCGGCGACGGCGGTGATGGCGGCGGTGACGGCGGTGATGGCGGCGGTGACGTCTTCAAAGCCACCAACATCGTCGAAGAGATCGACATCGGTGCGCCGGTGGACGTCGTGTACAACCAGTGGACCCAGTACGAAGACTTTCCCGATTTCATGAAAAAGGTCGAGAACGTCGAGCAGGAGGAAGACACCAAGACCAAATGGAGGGCGCAGATTCTCTGGTCCCACCGACAGTGGGAGGCCACAATCCTCGAGCAGGTACCCAACGAGAAGATCCTTTGGCGGTCCGAGGGAGAGAAGGGCCATGTCGACGGATGTGTCACATTCCATGAGATCGCGCCGAGGCTCACTCGGGTCATGGTGGTCCTGGAGTACTACCCTCGCGGCTTTTTCGAGAAGACCGGAAATATCTGGCGTGCGCAGGGCAGGCGTGTCCGGCTCGAACTGAAGCATTTCCGACGGCACGTGATGATGAATGTGATGCACGGGGAGCTTCCCGAAGGTTGGCGTGGAGAAATCCACGAAGGTGAAGTTACGCGTACTCATGAAGAGGTAGTCGAAGAGGAGCAAGGCGAGCCTGAAGAGGAGTACGAGGAAGAGCCCGAGGAAGAGGAAGAGGAAGAGGAAGAACCTGAGGAGGAATACGAAGAGGAAGAGGAGGAGCCCGAGGAAGAGGAAGAGCCGGAGGAAGAGGAAGAACCTGAGGAGGAATACGAGGAAGAGGAGGAAGAGGAAGAGCCGGAGGAAGAACCCGCACCGCGCCGCAGACGTCGCGCACCCGTCTAGTCAACAGAGCCGATCAGCCGAAGGAGCCCACTATGACCACCGTGGCGACCCAGCGCCGCACGTCGAGCTATCTCGAGCGGCCTACGCCCAACGGCCTTGCCGAAGTCGTCGATTTGATCCTCGACAAGGGATTGGTCATCGATGCGTTCGTCCGCGTATCACTCGTCGGGATTGAGATACTCACCATCGACGCGCGGATCGTCATCGCCAGCGTTGACACCTACCTGCGGTTCGCTGAGGCCACCAACCGCCTCGACCTGTATGAGAAGGGCGGCCGGGACCTGTTCGATGTACTGGAGGGCGGAGCGAAGAGCAAGACCTCCGGCGCACTCGAAGGGGTAAAGGAGACAGCGACCGATACGGTCCGTGAGGCGCGAGAGGCCCTCACCGGAGAGGAAGGCGAAGACGACGAGGCCGCTGTGCAGGAGCGGCGGCGCCCGGCGAAGAAGTCAAGCTCGCGCCGACGGAGAGAGCAGGCGTGACGGCCGGCACCCTGATCTACGTCTACGGTGTCGTAGCGGCGGATACGGTCGTCCCGGACGGGCTCACCGGCATCTTCGACGCGCCCGTCGAACTTGTCGAGCATGAGGGCGTCGCAGCGGTGGTGAGTGGCATTGCTGCCGACCGCCGTTTGGGAAGGCGCGCGGATCTGGTGGCCCACGGCAGAGTCCTGGACGCTCTCGCCACGGCCCGAGCCGTCGTGCCGGTGCGCTTCGGTTCGGTGCTGCCCAACGGCTCCGACGTGACCGCTGGGTTGCTCGAACCCAATGGCGAGCGTTACCGCGAGTTGCTCGACGAGCTTGGCGGCAAGAAGCAGTTCAACCTTCGCGGGCGCTACGACGAGGGAGCGGTCCTGACCGAAGTCATCGCCGAGAATCCGGAGATCGCCGAGTTGCGTAGGCGGACCCGCGGCCTGCCGGAAGAGGCCACATACTACGAGCGGATGAGGCTAGGGGAACTCGTCGCGCGTGCCCTGGCCGGCAAGCGCGACGCGGACAGCCGGGTCATCCTTGACGAACTGCTCCCGCACTCGGTTACGTTCCACCTCCGGGACGGCGCGCGGATCGACCATCTGATTGACGCCGCGTTCCTCGTGGAGCTCGAGAAGCACGGAGCCTTCGATCGGGCGGCCGAGAGCGCAGCGGCTGCGATGCGAGGGCGTGCCACGTTGCGGCTCGTCGGCCCCGTAGCACCGTATGACTTCGCATCGGATGTCTGATCATGGGCCTGCTGACGGGATTGCTGACACTGCCGCTCGCGCCGATGAGGGGGGTGGCTTGGGTCGCCGAGCAGGTGCGCCGACAAGCGGAGGACGAGTACTACGACCCGGTCGAGATCCGCCGACAACTCGAAGACGTCGACGAGATGCGCGCCAGCGGTGAACTGGACGAGGACGAAGCCGAAGCGATCGAAGAAGAGCTGGTGCAGCGGCTGCTGGAAGCTCAGGAGCGCGCCGGCGAGAAGGAGGTCTGAGGGCGAATGGCTACCAAGAAGACGGCGCCCGCAAAGAAGTCCGCACCGTCGAAGGAGGAGCGTCCGACCCGGAAGTCCACGGCTGAACGCAGGTCCAGCGAGAACGGCCGCCCAGCCCGGCGGAAGAGCCCCAGCCCAGGTGATATCGCCAAGCTGGCGGCACAGCAACTGCTCGAGCTGACCGGCCAGGCCGCTGAGGGCGTGACCGCGCTGGAGCGGACTGACGATGGCTGGCGCGTCGAGATAGAGGTGGTGGAGACGCGTCGCATCCCCGATACCACTGACCGGCTGGCCGTCTACGAAGTCGCGGTTGATGACCGTGGCGACCTGATCGGATACAGCCGGACGCGCCGCTACGTGCGCGGCAGGGACGACGGCGAGAGCCGATGACGGAGCCCACCGGCCCAGTCGGAAGCACGCGGCGGGCAACGTCCGCCGACATGGCCGCGGTCAGACCCCAGCCGGACACGCTCGCCGATGTCCTCGAGCGGGTGCTCGACAAGGGGATCGTCATTGCCGGCGACATCCGGGTGAACCTGCTCGACATCGAGTTGCTCACGGTCAAGATCCGGCTACTTGTCGCCTCCGTGGACAAGGCCATTGAGATGGGCATCGACTGGTGGAAGCGCGATCCGATGCTGTCGTCGAGCGAGGCCGACCTGCTGGAGGACAACGAGCGGCTTCGTCAGCGGATCAAGGAGTTGGAGTCGGAGAATGAGTAAGACCGGGTGTTACCTGTATGCGGTGACCCGGGGTGTCGAGACGGCCGACCTTTCCGCCGTCACCGGGTTGCGTGCCGCCCACATTCGGTTGATCGAGCACCGCGGGCTCGCGGCCGTCGTCAGCGATGTCGATCTCGATGAGTTCGGTGAGGCCGGGCTGCGGCAGAACCTCGAAGACCTCCGCTGGCTCGAGGAGGTCGCCCGTGGCCATCACGCTGTGGTGCACGCGGTCGCAACCAAGGGACCCACCGCGCCGTTGCGGATGGCCACGATCTGCCTCACCGACGATGCCGTCCGGGCACGGTTGGACGAATGGCACGACGCACTGGAGGACGCTCTCCGCCGGGTCGAGGGCCGGATGGAGTGGAGCGTCAAGGCGTACGCCCCGCGCCTCAACCCCAACGCGGAGCCGTCGTCGGCGGACACCAGCGGGCCCGGCGCCGGTACCGCCTACCTGGTACGTCGAAAGGCGGCCATCGCGGAGCGGGAGGCCGGCGTACGCGCCGCGGAAGCGGAGGCAGAGGAGTTGCACGCGGCACTGTCCCGGCACTCCGCAGCGTCGCGCCGGTTGCCGCCCCAGGACCGCAAGTTGACCGGCCACCAGGGCACGATGACACTCAACGCCGCGTACCTCGTCGAGAACGACCGGGCCGCCGTGTTCCGTGCTGCGGTCCACGAACTGGACGATGAGCATCCCGCTGTGCGGCTCGACCTCCGTGGCCCGTGGCCGGCGTACTCTTTCGCGGTGCTGGAGGGGCCATGACCGAGGTCTTGCGGCGCAACCTGGACGACCTCGAGTCCGGGCCGCAACCCATCGCGCTGGTCGATCTCCTCGATCGGCTGCTTGGCACAGGAGTGGTGCTGGCGGGGGAGATCACCGTCTCGCTCGCCGGTGTTGATCTGGTGCGCGTCAAGCTGCACGCCCTGGTCGCATCGGTCCGCGCAGAGATGGAGGTCCGGCGCTGATGGACGAGTGGCTCGACTCGCTGGCTGCGGCCCCGTTCCCGCAGACGCTTTCGCAGCGTATCGAGTCCGACCCGGACTCCGTGGAACGAGATCTGTACAAGCTTGTTCTTACCGTCATCGAACTCGTCCGGCAGTTGATGGAGCGGCAGGCATTGCGCCGGGTCGACGAGGGTGACCTTGCCGAGGAGCAGGTCGAGGCGCTCGGCCTAGGCCTGATGCGGCTGGAAGAGGCAGTCGCCGGCCTGCGCGAGCGATACGATCTGACCGTCGAGGACCTTAACATCGACCTCGGCCCGCTCGGGCGGTTGCTGGCCGACTAGCGGCACAACAGAGGTTCACCCGACCGCGGCGCAGCGGCGAGGAGGGTGTGGTGACGAGCCGGCTCGAGCGGGCACGGGACGCGTACGCGAACTCGCGCTGGGCAGAGGCGTACGAACTGTTCAAGGCTATGCGCGGGGCGGAGGGACTCGGCGGCGACGACCTGGCAGCGTCCGCGGAAAGCACGGCTACCTGCTGTACATCCAGACGGCAGAGGCCATCGGGCAGGGAAGCCTTGGGACTGCGGTCGCGGAGGCCGCTACACGCTGGGTGAGCTGTGCCGGGCACACGCCGCGATGGCATGACCCATATCAACCCATGACTGTTGAGGAGAATCGCGATGGCACTCGATAGGCACCGTGTTGAGGCGTTCGTCGCCGGCGTTGCCGCAGATCAGGCTGCGGCGATGCACCTCGCCACCGTCGTGCTCGGAGAGAAGCTGGGTTTGTACCGGGCGCTCGCCGGGGCGGGCCCACAGACGCCGCAGCAGCTGGCGGAGCGAACGGGCTACGAGCCGCGGCTCGTCAAGGAGTGGCTACGCGCGCAAGCCGTGAGCGGGTACTGCGCCTACGACTCCGACACCGGTGTGTACTGGCTGACACCGGAGCAGCAAGCCTGCCTTGTGGACGATGACAGCCCGACGTACGTCGCCGGAGGGCTGGTCTCGGTCAGCGCCGTGCATCGGCGGATAGACCAGGTGGCGGACGTCTTCCGGCGGGGCGGCACGCTGCCCTGGGGCGACCACGATCCCGCGCTGTTCGTCGGCGTGGCTCGCGGGTTCCGGCCCGCGTACGCCACCCACCTTGTGCCGTCCTGGATCCCTGCGCTCGCTGGCGTCGAGCAGCGGCTGCGGGACGGCGGCAGCTTCGCCGACCTGGCCTGCGGCTACGGGACGACGACGATCCTGCTGGCGCAGGCGTTTCCGGCCGCGACGGCGGTCGGCTTCGACAGCCACGACGGGTCGGTCGAGGCGGCACGGCAGGCAGCCGCGGACGCCGGTGTGGCCGGGCGGGTCACGTTCGAGGTCGCCGACGCGACCGAGCTGCCCGGTGACGGTTACGACCTGGTGTGCGCGTTCAACGCGCTTCACGAGATGGGAGATCCGGTCACGGTCTGCACGCGGATCCGCGCGGCGTTGACCGATGGTGGCGTGCTGATGGTCGTGGAGCCGAAGGCGGGTGACACGGACGAGCAGAACAGGAACCCCGTCGGCCGCAACTTCACCTCGGTGTCAACCATGGTGTGCCTGCCGAGTGCACTGTCCCAGGGGGGCACCTGGCACCTCGGCGCACAGGCGCCGGACAGCGAGTTCGAGGCGGTGGCGACCGAGGCCGGCTTCAGCAGTTGCCGCCGCGTCGCGGAGACCCAGCTGCACCGGGTACTGGAGATCACCGGCTAGCCGAGCTGGAGCCGTTCCGGAGGTGGGACGTCAAGGTAGCTCGGGTTCGGCGCAGCCGACCAGTAGTCGCCGTCGCTACGCGGACTCGGCGTGCAGCTTCTCCACGACTTCGAGCGCGCCGTTCACGTGCCCGCCGATGTTGGACGCCGACGCGAACACGTGCCGGACGACGCCGTGCTTGTCGATCACGTAGGTGACCCGGCCAGGGAGCACGCCGAGTTGCCGGCGCACCCCGTAGCGCCGGCGAAGCTCGCCGTTGGCATCGCTGACGAGGACGAAGGGAAGGTTATGCTCGGCGATGAAGCGCCGGTGCGACTCTGCAGAGTCCGAGCTGACGCCGATGACCTCCGCGCCGGCCTCGGTGAACACCTCGTAGCTGTCGCGGAACGCGCAGGCTTCGGCGGTGCACCCCGGGGTCTCGTCCTTCGGGTAGAAGTAGAGCACGACGACCCGATCGCCAAGGTAGTCGCTGAGCCGTACGGTGTCGCCTCGGTGGGAGGGTAGCTCGAAGTCGGGCGCGCGGTCGCCTACCCCGATTCTGTTCGGTCGCTGTGCGGCCATGCTTGGACACTCCGTCCAGTTGTACGCAACTATCATCCTATGGACGAGTTGCGCGTCGCCGTCATCGGTGCCGGACCGGCGGGAATCTACGCGGCCGGTGCCTTGCTCGATGCCGAGCAGCCGGTCAGTGTGGACGTCTTCGAGGCACTGCCGGCGCCGTTCGGCCTGGTTCGCTACGGTGTGGCGCCGGACCACCCGAAGATCAAGTCGGTGTCCGAGAAGCTGGCACAGATCCTCGAGACGCCCAGGGCCCGGTTCCTGGGGAACGTGGTGTACGGCAGGGACCTCACCGCAGAAGACCTTCGCCGGCATTACCACGCGGTAATCCACGCCGTCGGGTCGGCGAACGAGCGTGCGCTGGGCATCCCGGGCGAGGACCTTGATGGCACGTTCGCGGCGGCCGACTTCGTCGCCTGGTACAACGGCCACCCCGATGCGACCGACAAGGGCTACCTGAACGCACGTGACGTGGTGGTCGTCGGCGCTGGCAACGTGGCGCTCGACGTGGCGCGGATGCTCGTCACCGACGCGGAGGCGCTCATGCCGACCGACACTCCCGCGGACGTGCTCGAGGCCTGGCGCACCAATAAGGCGACCGACGTGTACCTGCTGGCCCGGCGCGGCCCGGCATTCGCGAAGTTCACCACGCCGGAGCTTCGCGAGATGGCGAACCTGGACGGGGTGGACCTGGTGGTGGACCCGTCCGACCTGGAACTCGACGCCGCGAGCGAGCGCGCCCTGGAGAGCAGCCGCCCGGCGAAGCGCAACATGGCGGTGCTCGAGGGCTGGGCCGCCAAGGAGCCGTCCGGTGCCCCGCGCCGCGTCCATTTCCGGTTCTGGTCCCGACCGACCGAGATCCTCGGGGACGGTCAGGTGGCGGGCGTGCGGGTGGAGCGAACGATGCTGGACGAGAACGGACGGCTCGTCGGCACTGGGACCTCAGAGGACCTGTCTGCGCAGGCGGTGTTCCGGGCGATCGGGTACGCCGGGCAGCCGCTGGCGGGCGTGCCGTTCGACGAGGACAGCTACACCGTGCCCAACACGGCGGGTCGGGTCGACGGTGCCGACCGTCCAGGCGTCTACGTCGCCGGCTGGATCAAGCGAGGTCCAACCGGGGTCATCGGCACCAACAAGAGCGACGCGACCGAGACGGTGCGCACGCTGCTTTCCGACGCGGCCGGGCTGCCGGCTCCGGAGCGGCCCGAGCCAGAGGCGGTGCTCACCACCCTCGACCGCAGGGGCGTGCGTTACTTCCGCTGGGACCAGTGGCTCAAGCTGGACGACTACGAGATCAGCGAGGGTGCGCGGCTGGGCCGCCCGCGGCTCAAGGTCTGCACGGTTGAGGAGATGCTCGGCATCGGCGGAGCCGGCCCCTGATCTTCGGCGTCACCCACGACGTACGACATCGCGAATACCGCCAGGGCATTACCTCGCAGGTAATCGAGGGTGGCCGAATCGGACGCCATGGCTCAGGAGATCCGCAGCGCTGTCATGACGCCGTCGCGGATCGGCACGATGCTCCCGACGTACCGGTCGTCCTCGGCGACGAGCCGGTTGTGCTCGCGGATCGCCGCGGTCTGCCCGGGCAGGTTCCTGCGGTCGGTGCCGGTGGCGACGTGGCCGTCCCAGATGACGTTGTCGCACAGCCAGAGGCCCCCCACCCGGATGCGGTCGCGTGCAACCCGCCAGCAGTCTGGATAACCGAGCTTGTCGACGTCGCAGTACACGATGTCGAACTGGCCCTCCTCGGCGCCGAAGCCCTCGAGTGCGTCGCCCACCCGGTAGCGCACCCGGTCCCAGAGCCCGGCCCTGCGGAGGTAGTCCTCGGCGCGCTCGGCGTTGGCCGGGTCGGCGTCAGTGCACACCACCTCGCCATCCGGGCCGACCGCGCGGGCGAACCAGTAGGCCGAGTAGCCGTAGCCGGAGCCGAGCTCCATGACTCGATGCGCACCAACCGAGCGGGCGGCGAGTTCGAGAAAGCGGCCGACGGCGCGCCCCACGATGGGGAAGTCGTGCTCTCGAGCCCGGGCCTCCATCTCGCGAAGGACGTTGTCACCGTGCTCCACTTCAGCGAGGCCGGTGAGGTACTCGTCGACCGCGTCATCCATCCAAGGGCTGGCCATGGCAGCACCCTAGTTCAACCAGCGCGGGCGTCCGCCGGCCCTAGCCGACGGGCTGAGGCCGGGGCACCGCAGCGAAATCGGAGAGCGTGAACCATTTCGGCAGCGAGCGCCGCATCGGGGCCGCCCCCTGCACATCAATCGTTCCGGCTCGCAGAGCATCGGACCAGCCGATGTCCCCTCGCCAGACCCGGACCATCGTACGTAGGCTTGCGGTCACCGTGACCGCTACGTCATGGCCGGGGTCGTAGTCACAGACATCAACGTCGTCGCTCGTGATCACCAGCCACCAGTCCCGGAGCTTCGGCGCCGCGTCGGGAAACCGGAACCGGACGACCGTCCGACCGCTCGGGACGGCGTGCAAGTCGATGTGCCGGTGCATGTCCCACAGCAGCAGCTTCGGGTCAAGGTCACGGTCGCCAAGCTCACCGATCCACCGGATGCCCCAGGCACCAAGGGCCTGGACGACGGGCTCGAGCTCGCGGCCCGCCTCGGTGAGCACGTACCGCACGTCGTTGCCATCGACCCGACGCTCGATCACCCCGGCCCGTACAAGCTGCTGGAGGCGCCGGGACAACAGGCTCGGCGACATCTTGGGCAGGCCACGGCGCAGGTCGTTGAAGCGCTGGCTGCCGCTGACCAGCTCCCGCACCACGAGGAGGGTCCAGCGCTCGTCGAGCAGCTCCATCGCCTTCGCGACAGGACAGAACTGGTGATAGCTCGCCCCCATTCTCGCAGCGTAGCGCCAGTACAGATGCCGTACTAGTTGCCCGGGGGAACCGGACCTAGCGTCGAGGCATGACACAGAACACGACACAGAGCACGACGACAGACACCGACCGCGCGCTGAAGGCCAAGCACCGGGCCATGTGGGCGTCGGGCGACTATCCCACGGTTGCGGCCGAGGTGGTTCCGAGCCTCGGTGCGGTCTTGGTGCAGGCTTCCGGCGTACGCGCCGGCCAGCGAGTCCTGGACGTGGCCGCCGGCACCGGAAACGCTGCCATCCCGGCCGCGCACACCGGTGCCAGCGTGGTGGCGTGCGACCTGACGCCGTCGCTGCTGGAGGCCGGTAGGGCGCTGGCCGAGCAGCAAGGCGTGCAACTGGAGTGGCACGAGGCCGATGCCGAGGCCCTGCCGTATGCGGACGGCGAGTTCGACACGGTGCTGTCCTGCATCGGAGTGATGTTCGCTCCCCACCACGAGCCGTCCGCCCGGGAGCTGCTCCGGGTGTGCCGGCCGGGCGGGACGATCGGCCTGCTCAGCTGGACGCCGGAGGGTTTCATCGGGCAGCTGTTCGCGACCATGAAGCCGTACATGCCGCCACCCCCGCCAGGAGTGCAGCCCCCGCCGTTGTGGGGCAGCGAGGATCACGTGCGCGCGCTGATGGGGGACGAGGTGACCGACGTGGCGGTGCGGCGGCAGTCACTGACGGTGGACCGCTTCGCAAGCCCTGAGGACTTCCGCGACTATTTCAAGACGTACTACGGGCCGACCCTCGGCGCCTACCGCGCGCACGCCGACGATCCCCAGCGCGTCGCCGCGCTAGACCATGACCTCGCCGAGCTTGCCCGGCGGTACGACCGCGGGAACGGCAGCACGGTGATGGACTGGGAGTACCTGCTCCTCACCGCGCGCAAGCGTCAAGCTCCATGAGGTTGGTGGGCCTTTTCCGTTAGGGGCTGTGCGTCGGAATCCGCTGATCATTTGGCCAGGCTTAGCGCCGGGCTGCCCGACTCGGGAGTAGATTGTTGCTCCGAGAGATGTTGATTGATGGCCGATGGCCCGTAGGCTGATCTGATCATGCATGTCTCATAGGGACGGGGGACGGTCCGAACGGCAGGAGGCTCCATGTTCCCAGCGGCGTTCGACTACGTCGCAGCGCATTCGCTCGACGAAGCCCTCGCGATACTCGCGGAGGGCGATGAAGACCAGAAGGTCCTCGCGGGCGGCCAGAGCCTGATTCCGATGATGAAGCTCCGGCTCGCCATGCCAACCAAGCTCGTCGACATCAACCGGGTGCCGGCTCTCAACAACATTGGAGTATCCAACGGATATCTCACTATCGGCGCTTTGACGCGGCATAACGATGTCGTCGACTCGGACGTCGTCAAGGCCGAGAACCACACGGTGGCTGCCGCGGCACCGTGGATCGCCGACCCGTTGGTTCGCAACCTCGGCACCGTCGGCGGCTCGCTGGCGCACGCCGACCCCCAGGGCGACTGGGGCTCGGTGATGCTCGCATGCGGCGCGGAACTGGTGGCGACCAGCAGCCGGCGCGGCGAGCGGGTGATCCCGGCGGACGAGTTCTTCGTCGACCTGTTTACCAGCGCCCTCGAGCCGGACGAGCTACTCACCGAGGTTCGCGTGCCCAGGTACACGGGCCCGGCAGGGGGAACCTATCTCAAGCTGGAGCGCAAGGTCGGCGACTACGCGACCGTCGGGGTCGCCGTCCACCTGCAACTGGACGGCGGCAGGATCGGCCGAGCCGGCATCGCGCTCACCGGTGTGGGCTCGAAGAACATCAAGGCGACCGAAGCCGAGGCCGCACTCGCCGGCCAGGAACCCAGCGAGGAGTTGTTCGCCGAAGCCGGCACGCTCGCCGCGGCCGCGTCCGAGCCGCACACCGACGTGCGCGGCACCGCGGAGTACAAGCGCTCGGTCGTCCGCACCTTCGTCCGCCGTGGCCTGAACCAGGCCGCCTCGCAAGCCCAGTCAGCCTGAGGAGGAGCCCCCAGTGGAGATCACCGTCACCGTCAACGGTGTCCAGCGCACGGCGGACGTCGAGCCGCGTGTCCTGCTCGCCGATTTCATCCGGAGGCACCTCGAGTTGACCGGCACCCATATCGGCTGCGATACCACTAGCTGTGGCGTTTGCACCGTGCTTCTCGATGGCAAACCGGTCAAGTCGTGCACGCTGTTCGCCGTCCAAGCCGACGGCCGGACCATCACGACCGTGGAAGGGCTGCGCACCGACGGCGAACTGAGCGCGATGCAGCGGGCGTTCAAGGAGCAGCACGGCCTGCAATGCGGGTTCTGCACTCCAGCGATGATGCTGGTCGGAACGCACCTGCTCGAGAAGAACCCCAACCCCACCGACGACGAGATCCGGTGGGCGATCTCCGGCAACCTGTGCCGCTGCACGGGCTACATGAACATCGTCAAGTCGATCCAGGCGGCGGCAGCCGAGGCGAAGGGAGTACCGGCATGACGACCGAGACGATCCACCAGGCGTTCGGTCCCCCTGAGATCGGCGGGATCGGCCACTCCATCCGCCGTGCCGAGGACGACCGGCTGATCCAGGGCGCGGGTCACTTCGTTGACGACATCGTGCTGCCCGGCATGCTGCACATGGCGATGCTGCGCAGCCCGGTCGCGCATGCGCGGATCGTGTCGATCGACACCTCGGCCGCCGAGGCGTTGGACGGCGTCGTCGCGGTGGTGACCGGCGAGGCCCTCGCCGCGCACAACCTCGCCTGGATGCCCACGCTGTCCGGCGACACGGAGGCCGTGCTCGCGACCGACAAGGTGCGGTTCCAGGGCCAAGGGGTTGCGGCGGTCATCGCGGAAAACCCGTACGTCGCGTACGACGCGCGGGACCTGATCGACGTCGAGTACGACATCCTGCCGCCGGTGATGAGCCCGCAGGCCGCGATGGCGGAGGGCGCCCCGATCATCCGGGACGACAAGGAGGGGCAGGCCGACAACCGATGCTACGAGTGGGAGGCAGGCGACAAGGCCGCCACGGACCGTGCGTTCGCGGCCGCGGACCGCGTCGTCACGCTCGACACCCACTACCCCCGGTCGCACCCGTCGCCGCTCGAGACGTGCGGCTGCGTGGCCGACGTCGACCCGGCGACCTCGCACGTCACCGTCCACATGACCTCGCAGGCGCCGCACGCGCACCGGACGCTGTTCGCCATGGTCACAGGCCTGCCCGAGCAGAACATCCGGATCATCTCGCCGGACATCGGCGGCGGGTTCGGCAACAAGGTCCCGATCTACCCGGGCTACGTGGTCGCCACGGCCGCGTCGCTCCTCCTCGGCAAGCCGGTGAAGTGGATAGAGACCCGCACCGAAAACCTGATCTCCACCGGTTTCGGCCGCGACTTCCACATGCACGGCGAGCTGGCCCTGACCAACGACGGCCGGATCCTGGCGCTGCGGGTCAACATGATCTCCGACCAGGGCGCGTTCTTCAGCGACGCCCAGCCGAGCAAGTTCAAGGCCGGCCTGTTTCACATCGTCACCGGCTCGTACGACTTCCCGGCGGCGCACATCGTTACCCAGGGGGCCTACACGAACAAGGCGCCCGGCGGAGTGGCGTACCGGTGCTCGTTCCGGGTCACCGAGGCCTCGTATCTCATCGAACGGCTGGTGCAGAACGCGGCGCTGGAGCTGGGCATCGACCCGGCTGAGATCCGGCGGCGCAACTTCATCCAGCCCGACCAGTTCCCGTACACCTCGGCCACGGGCTTCGTGTACGACTCCGGGGACTACCCGGCCGCGCTGCAGAAGGCGCTGGACATCGTCGGATATGACGACCTGCGCGCCGAGCAGGCGGCCGCTCGGGACCGCGGCGACACCAAGCTCGTGGGCATCGGCATCGCCAGCTTCACCGAGGTGGTCGGTGCCGGCAAGGGCAGCGAGTACGACATCGCGGGCCTGCGGATGTTCGACTCCGCCGAACTGCGGGTGCACCCGACCGGAAAGGCGATCCTCAAGCTCGGTGTGCGCTCTCAGGGCCAGGGGCACGAGACCACGTTCGCCCAGATCGTGGCCAACGAGCTCGGCATTCCGGCTACCGACGTCAAGGTAGTCGAGGGCGACACCGACAACACGCCGTACGGCCTGGGGACGTACGCGTCCCGAAGCACGCCGGTCGGGGGAGCGGCCACCGCGGTGATCGCCCGGAAACTCCGCGAGAAGGCCGCGAAGATCGCCGCGCACCTGCTCGAGGCGGCCGAGTCGGACATCGAGTTCGAGGCGGGCAAGTTCTCCGTGCGCGGGTCGCCGGACCAGTCGGTGACGATCCAGGACGTCGCCTTGGCGGCGTACGCCAACCTTCCCGAAGGGCTGGAGGCCGGCCTGGAGGGCGTGCACTACTACGACCCGCCGAACATGACGTTCCCGTTCGGCAGCTACGTCGTCGTCGTGGACGTGGACACCGAGACGGGGCAGTGGAAGGTGCGCCGGATGGTCGCGGTGGACGACTGCGGCGTGCGGATCAACCCGATGATCGTCGAGGGGCAGCTGCACGGTGGGCTCACCGAGGGCTACGCCATGTCCTCCATGCAGTTCATCACGTTCGATGAGGACGGCAACTGCATCGGCTCGAACTTCATGGACTACCTGATACCCACGGCCTGGGAGGCTCCCAGGTTCGAGCTCGACGCGACCGTCACGCCGTCGCCGCATCACCCGCTGGGCGCGAAGGGCGTGGGGGAGTCGGCAACGGTCGGTTCGCCCGCCGCGTATGTGAACGCGGTCATCGACGCCCTAGCCCACCTGGGCATCCGCAACATCGACATGCCGGTGCTCCCCACGCGGGTGTGGCAGGCGATCCAGGAGGCGTCGAGCTAGTGGCGGCATCGGTCCTGGCCGAAGCCGCCTCCCTGGAGGAGCGCGGCGAGGCGTTCGTCCTCGCGACGGTCGTGTGGCGGCGCGGACCGTCGTCCGGCCAGGTCGGCTCCAAGGCGCTGGTGCTGGCGGACGGCACGATGCGCGGTTGGCTGGGCGGCGCCTGCGCCCAGCCGGCCGTCCGCCGCGAAGCCGCAGCGGCGCTCGCCGATGGGCAGCCCCGGCTGCTGTTGCTGGGCCTGCCCCCGGAGGCGGCGGACGTTTTCGGCGAGGACGCGGTCGCGGTGGCCATGGAGTGTGGCAGCGAGGGAGCGCTCGCCGTGTCGTTGGAGCCTGTGGTGCCCGCCCCGCCGGTGGTGGTGGTGGGTGAGACGCCCGCGGTCGACCTGATGGTCACGCTCATGCGTGACCTGGGCTGGCGGGCGGACTCGGTTGCCACGGGAAAGGAGTTGGCCGCACGGAACATCGCCGCCGGGACTGCTGTGGTTGTCGCCACCCAGGGCCACGACGACGAGGCGGCGGTGTCCGCGGCGCTCGAAGCGGACGCGGGCTACGTCGGCCTGGTGGCCTCGACTCGGCGAGCCGAGACAGTGCTGGGCTACCTGCGCGACCGCGGAGTGCCCGGGCACACCCTGGAGCGGGTGCGGGCGCCGGCCGGCCTCGACCTCGGGCGCACGGGTCACCGGGAGATCGCGGTGGCGGTCCTGGCCGAGTTGGTGGCACTGCGCTCTGCCGGCGAGTTCCGGGTCCCGGTGCCGCAGGCGTCGGAGCCGGCGATCGAGGCCGTCGACCCGGTCTGCGGCATGACGGTGGAGGTCGCGACCGCGCGCTGGTACACCGAGCACGACGGGCAGACCTGGTACTTCTGCGCGCCGGGGTGCCAGCGGAGGTTCGAGGCCGACCCGGCCGCCTTCGCCGGCCCCTCGCCAGTGTCCGGCCGGACAAGTCACTGACCTGGGTGTTGCCGCCTGTCAGGCCTGACGGTGCGCGGCTAGCCCTGGCACGGCAGTAGCCCCACCCTTCCAGGCCCGTACGGGCACGTGGCAGGCTGGGCAAGAAGTGCTGTTGTCAGGACAAATGAGAGGTGCCATGAAGGGCATCGCGGGGGCTCCCGTGAGCTTCGGCGTCTTCGAAATGACAGCGGACGGCTCACTGCCCGGGCCGGATGAGATCCTCGGTCGGCTGCGCGACGCCGGCTACGACGGGGTTGACCTCGGGCCAGCGGGGTGGATGGGCGACGCCGCCCAGATCGGGGATCGCTTGCGGCGCCACGGGCTGGCGTTGTGCGGCGGCTGGGTGGACCTCCCGCTGAGCGACGACGCCGCTTTCGCCGCCGCCCTGCCGGCGCTGGACCAGGTGTTGGAGATCTTCGTGGCGGCCGCCGAAGCCGACCCGCAGCGCCTGCCCCTGCCCACCCTCGCGGACTCCGGGTCGGAACAGCGCCGTGCCCACCCGGGTGGGAGGGCGCCTGGGATCGGCTTGGACGAGACAGGGTGGCGGCGGCTGGCGGCCAACCTCGCAATCGCCGCCGATCGGGTACGGGCCGCGGGGCTCGAGCCGACGTTCCACCATCACGTGGGTACCAACGTCGAGACGCCGGACGAGATCGGACAACTGCTCGACCGCACTGACATCGGCCTCACCCTGGATACCGGTCACCTGCTGCTCGGCGGCGGCGACCCGGTCGACGCGCTGGGCTGGATGGCCGGACGCGTCAACCACATACATCTCAAGGATGCCCGGATGGCGGTGCTCGAGCGGGCCGTCAGCGAGGGCGCCGACATGCGGGCGGTCTGGGAGCGGGGGGTGTTTCCCGTCCTCGGCCAGGGTGACCTGGACGTCGCGGGGTTCATGGATGCGCTCGGTGCTCTCGGTTTCGACGGCTGGCTCGTGGTCGAGCAGGACGTGATCCCGGACGGGACGTTCTCGCTGTCGAAGGCCGCCGCCGACCAGCAGGCCAACCGGGAGATGCTGCGGCGGTGGGTTCCGTGACCGGCAGGGTACGGGTCGCCGTCGCCGGTCTCGGTGCGGTCGCGCAGGCCGTCCACCTGCCGCTGCTGGCCCGTCGGCGCGACCTGTTCGAGGTGGTCGCCGTATCCGACCTGTCAGCTACCCTGCGCAATGCGTTGGGGGAGCAGCACGGCGTCCCGCCCGGGCAGCGGTTCGACGACGTCGACGAGATGATCGCGAAGTCCGGCGCAGACGCGCTGCTGCTGCTCACGTCGGGCTCGCACGCCCCCGCTGCGGGCCGGGCCATGCGCAGCGGCCTCCCCGTCTTCTGCGAGAAGCCGCTCGCCTACTCGGTGGCCGAGGCCGACGAACTCGCGAAGGCGGCGGCATCCGTCGACGGTCCCGCGCTGCTCCTCGGGTACATGAAGGAGCGCGACGACGCGGTGCGACGGTTGCGTGACCTGCTCGCCGGCGTGGAGGACGTGCGGGCCGTCGAGGTGCGGGTGCTGCACCCGCCGGGCGCGGCCCAACTCGAGTTCGCCAACCTGCTGCACCCACCCGGCGATGTGCCGCCGGAAACGCTCGCCGAACTGCGCGCTCGGGAAGAGGAACTGCTCGACGCCGCGGTCGGCCCCGGCGTCCCGGATCGGTTCCGGCGGCTGTACGCCGAGGTCGTGGTCAGCAGCCTGATTCACAACACGTCGCTGCTGCGGGCTCTCTTCGGCGGGCTGGCCGAGGTCGACGACGTCCGGGTGTGGCCGGATGCCGCGTTCCCGCCGTCCGTTCAGGTCTTGGGCACCCTCGAGGGCGCCGTGCCCGCCGTGTTGGCCTGGCACTTCCTTGATCGTTACCCGTCCTACCGGGAGACGCTGACCGTCCACCACGCCGGCGGCTCGATGGAGCTCACCTTCGGAACCCCGTACCTGCTGAACGCGCCCACGACGCTCGAGGTCGTCGAGCCATCTTCGACCGGCGAGCGGCGGTTGACCTACAGGTCCACGACGAGCTCGTTCGAGAGCGAGCTCGTCGAGTTCCACCGGATGGTGACGTCGGGGATCGCGCCGGTGTCCGGCATCGATGAAGGTCGAGCGGACATCGTCACCAGCCAGCGCATAATGCGGCGGCTGGCCGAGCGGGAGGGATTCGCGATAGCGGGAGAGGCGGCGGGCGCATGAGCACGCACACGGTGCTGGTCCCGCACACCCACTGGGACCGGGAGTGGTACGAGCCGTTCCAGGTGTTCCGGCTGCGCTTGGTTGACGTCCTCGATGACGTATTCGAGCGTGCCGAGCGGTACCCGGACTTCCGATTCACGGTCGAGGGACAGATGGCGGCCGTCGACGACTAC
>CAZMXH010000003.1:0-32788 GCA_964570165.1 uncultured Actinomycetes bacterium | reverse complement strand
CCGCGCGAGAGGACTAGCGGGCCAGACGCCGCGCTTACCCGGGAGTCCCAGACTGAGGAGGGGCGCCGGATGCATCGACATCCGGCGCATCGTCAATGCACTGGTGCCAGATGTCGCGGCCACGCCACACGATGACGATCGTGCCGACAATGCTCAGCACGCCGCCCGAGATGACGGAGAAGATGGGCGTGGTTATGGCCGCGACCGCGCCGGCCTCGGCGTCCCCGAGCGGCGGGCCACCGCCCGCAAGCGCCGACTTGAACGATGTCAGCCGCCCCCGAAGACTGTCGGGCACCGTGAGTTGAAGCAAGGTCGTGCGGAACACGTTGGAGACGACGTCGGCCGCGCCCGCCATGCCCAGGCAGACGAGCGCGACAGAAAGGTTGGGCGCAAGACCGAAAGCGATGATCGAGAGGCCCCATGCTGAGACGGCATACACGATGACGCGCCCCTGCCGGCGGACGAGGTGCGCCCAACCGGTCGTGATGGCGCCGATGAGCGCGCCGACGCCGAGAGCCGCGTACAGCATCCCGACCGTCGCAGCGTCCCCATCGAACACCTCGAGGCCGATGACTGGAAAGAGAGCACGAGGCATGCCGAAGACCATGGCGTTGAGGTCGATCAGCATGATCTGCTGGAGGAGTGGGACCCGCCGGAGGTAGCGCCACGCTTCGACGGTGGCGCGCAGCCTGACGCGGCCTCCCGCGCCGTCGGCGCGTTGTGTGCCCAGCGGGAGCATCGCGAAGCCGCTGTAAGCGGCGGCGACGACGGAGACCCAGTACGCGGCTGCTATGTCGAAGCGCGCGATCAACAGGCCGGCGATGGCCGGACCGGCGATCTGGGCGGTCTGGTTCATCGTCTGGTTGAGCGCGAACGCCGAGGCGAGCCTCTCACGCCGGACGAGCGCCGGGATGATGGCCGTGCGGGTCGGCGCTTCGGCGCCGTTCAAGCCTGCGTTCGCGGCAACCAGGATCATGATCAGCCAAACCCGGGCATTCTCACCGCTGTTCGCTGCAAGTCCGATGCTGGTTAGCGCTGTCAAGGCCTGCACTACGATCAGTACGCTACGGCGGTCAAGCGCGTCGGCAGCCGTCCCGCCAAGCAGTGAACCCACCACGAGGGGCGCGACCTGCACCAGGCCGACGAGACCGACGAGCCAGTTTGACCCGGTGAGCACGAACACCTCGTACGGAACGGCGACCACGAGGAACTGGCGGGATACAACAGAGCCAAGCTGGCCCGTGAACAGCCACCGGAAGCCTTGGCTCTCCCTTAGAGGCGTGACGTCGACGACGAGCAGGCCCAGGGAACGGCGGGCGCGAGCCAGCGCGCGTCCGCGTCGCTCACTCATCGCGACGCGACAACGGTTGCGTGGTCACGCGGAGTTTGCAGGGGACTGACATGCGTACCGCATCCTGGTGCCGCCCAATCCGACAGAAAGCATCATAGGGCGATCCTTTTGATGCCCGGCAGCAAGCGACGCTGCCCGCTAGCCGGCGGACAGCGTGGGCGCTCACACCGCCGGTTGTCCGCCCACCGGCAGATCTCCGGCACCACAGCGGCGGTCGAGCGAAGCGTCCAGCATCGCCGACGGTTGACGTGTTGACAGCAAGCCATAGCATGCTGTTGTATGCAGTAACGCAGGAGTCAGATCACTGCCTCCCTCGCCGACATAGTAACTGGGGTGTTGCATGCCGAGGTCGCCAGCATTTCTGGTTCCCACATCGCGGGACCAGGCGATCGAGCAGCTAGCCGAGCACGGTGACGACGCGGTCGTTGTGGCAGGGTCCACCGCCGTCACGATCATGATGCAGCAGGGTTTGATCGATCCGGACGTGGTGGTGAGCCTCGGACGCATCGACGACCTGCGCGGCATCGGCGTGGACGACGGGCAGTTGCGCATCGGCGCTTTGACCACGCATCGCGAGGTCGAACTCGACCCCGTGGTCAATGAGCGGTTGCCGGTGTTGGCATACACCTTCAGCCGGGTGGCCAACGTGCGGGTACGCAACGCGGCCACGGTCGGCGGAGTGGTGGCCGAGGCGGACTATGCGTCCGATCCGCCGGCGCTGCTGGCCGCTCTCGATGCGGAGGTGGAAGTGGCGGGTCCGAGCGGGACTCGCAGCGCTCCGATCCGGGAGTTCATCGTCGGCTTCTACGAGACGGACCTCGAGCCGTCGGAGATCGTCACGGGGGTGCGGGTGCCGCTGCCGTCGCAGGGCACCGGAGGTGCATACGAGAAGTACATCACTCGCTCGTGGGAGGACCGGCCATGCGTCGGAGTGGCCGCGCTGGTGCGGCTGGAGCCCGACGGGCAGACGTGCGCCGACCTGCGGGTCGCCGTCGGAGCGGCGGCGGAGACGCCGCAGCGGTTCGATGACGTCGAGGCCGGAGCGCGCGGGGGGACAGTCGATGACGCGCTCGCCGAGTCGGTGGCGAGCGCATACGCCGAGCGGATCGATCCGCTGTCGGATATGCGCGGCTCGGCCTGGTACCGCAGCGAGATGGTCCGGGTGTGGGTGCGCCGCGCGATCTTGCATGCGAGGGACGACGCCAGGCGTGCGACAGCGGCGGCGGTGTGATCGTGGAGGGGCGAATGGCGCAACCTGACCGGTACTCCGGCATGGTGGACGCCCGCGAGCGGGTGACCGGCCGGGTCAGCTACACGATGGACATCTCGGTTCCGGGGATGCTGCACGCAAAGTTGTTGCGTAGCAGCGCCGCACACGCCCGGATCAGCCGCATCGACACGACCGAGGCGCTCAAGGTCCCTGGTGTGGTGGCGGTCGTCACGGGTGCAGACCTCCGCGACCACCCGGAGATCCGGCCCTACTACGGGCCGATCTACCGAGACCAGCCGATCCTCGCCATCGACCAGGTCCGGTTCGTCGGCGAGCCGGTCGCGGCTGTGGCGGCGACCGACCTGGACGCCGCCGCCGAGGCGCTGGAGCTGATCGAGGTCGAGTACGAGGAACTTCCCGCGGTGTTCACTACCGAGGAAGCTCTCGGCGACGACGCGCCGCTCGTGCACGAGGAACCGCCGCGTACCGGTCAGACATTCGCCGACGTGATCGTCCACCCGGGCGAGGGCACCAATGTGTGCAACCACTTCCGCCTGCGCAAGGGGGACGTCGAGGCAGGGTTCGCTGAGGCCGACTACATCTTCGAGGATGAGTTCACCAGCCCGGCGGTGCAGCACGTCCCACTGGAGACGCACGCGTGCGTGGCGCAGTTCCAGGGCCGCCAGCTCACCGTGTGGTCCTCGGCTCAGATCCCGTTCGTCATCCGCTCTCAGCTGGCGGAAATCTTCAAGATTCCGCAGAGCCGGGTGCGGATCATCATCCCGACTCTCGGCGGCGGCTACGGCGCGAAGTGCTACCCGAAGATCGAGCCGGTCACCGCCCTGCTCGCGTACGTTGCCCGGCGGCCGGTCAAGCTGCATCTGACGCGCGAGGAAGAGTTCGTCACGATCACCAAGCACGCCGTCCGGATCCGGATGAAGACCGGATTGCGCAAGGACGGCACGATCGTGGCGCGGCAGAGCATCTGCCACTTCAACACCGGTGCGTACGCCGACATCGGCCCCCGTCTGATCAAGAACGGCGGCTACGGCACCGGCGGGCCGCACCACATCCCGAACGTCTCCGTGGACTCGTACGCGGTCTACACCAACATGCCGCCCGCCGGTGCGTTCCGCGGATACGGCATCAACCAGGCGGCGTGGGCGTACGAAACCCAGATGGACATGATCGCCGAGCGGATCGGCATGGACCCGCTCGAGTTGCGGATGCGCAACCTGCTCAACGACGGCGAGACCGTGATGACGGGGGAGCCGATGGAGGACGCGCACTTCCGCGAGCTTCTCAGCCAGGCGGCCGAGTGGATCGGCTGGAAGCCCGGCGAGTCGCCCCAGCGCAACGGCTCGAAGGTACGTGCCAAGGGCCTGAGCTGCATTATCAAGGGCACCGTCACACCCTCGACTTCGACCGCGATCGCGAAGCTCACCGACGACGGCTCGCTGGACATCCTGACCAGTTCGGTCGAGATGGGCCAGGGGCTGCTGACGGCGCTGTCCATCCTGGGCGCCGAGCCGCTCGGGCTGGACGTGAGCCGCGTAAAGGTCTCCACGGTCGACACCGACGTCACGCCGTACGACCAACAGAGCAGTTCCTCTCGCTCCACCTACGCGATGGGCACGGCCGTGCAGCGCGCGGTAGGCGAGATCCGCCGCAAGCTGCTCGACCACGCCTCCGACCTGCTGGAGGTTGCCGTCGAGGACCTCGAGATCGGTCAGGGCCGGGTCGCGGTCAGGGGCGTCCCGGACCGGTCGCTCAGCTTCGGCGAGATCGTGCACCGCACCCGCAGCGGCAACCTGATGGGGGAGGCGACGTACCGCACCGAGGGAGGCCTCGACCCGGAGACCGGTCAGGGTATCGGCTCGGTCCACTGGCACCAGGCCGCCGGCGCCGCCGAGGTCGAGGTGGATCTCGACACCGGCAAGGTGACGCTGCTGCGATACCACGCCGGTGTCTACGCCGGCCGCATCATCAACCCGGTGCAGGCGGAACTGCAAACCGAGGGAAATGTCGCCTTCGGCGTCGGCCAGGCGCTGTTCGAGGAGATGATCTTCGATAACGGCCAGTTGCAGAACGGGAACCTGGCCGACTACATGATCGCCAGCTTCGAGGACCTTCCTCAGGAGCTGAACATCGCCGTCCTCGAGCACCTGCCGGCGAACGAGATCCACGGCATCGGCGAGACCTCGCTGCCCCCGGTCATGCCGGCGATTGGCAACGCGATCGCTCGGGCGACGGGAGTGCGGATCGTTGACCTGCCGATCACACCCGAGAAGATCCTGCGTGGCCTGCGCGAGCGCGCCGCCGGGGACGACGCAACGGCCGAGGAGGTCGCCGCCGTATGACCACTCCGACGACCGGGTCTACGACCGGCCCGCTTCCCGTCGACGACGAGGGCAAGATCACCCTTACGTTGCGAGTCAACGGGCGGACCGAACGGGTCCGGGCCCGCTCGCACCACACCCTCCTTCAGGTGCTGCGCGACGAGCTCCAGCTCTACGGGGTGCGCGAGGGATGCGGGGTCGGCATGTGCGGCGCCTGCACGGTGCTGGTGGACGGAAAGGCCGTAAGCGGGTGCCTGATGCTCGCACCGATGGCCGAAGGCCATGAGCTCACCACGGTGGAGGGTCTCGAGCGGCAGGACGGCTCGCTGGACGAGGTCCAGCAGGCGTTCGTCGACCACACCGGTTTTCAGTGCTCCTACTGCACGCCCGGCTTCGTCCTCGCCACCAAGGCACTGCTCGCGGAGAACGCGGAACCCGGCGAGGACGAGATCCGCGAGTACCTGGCCGGCAACCTGTGCCGATGCGGCAGCTACGTGAAGATCATGAATGCCGTGCTGGACGCCCGCGACCGGGTCAAGCACGACGGCGGGGCAGACGGAGGTGACCGCGACCGATGACACTGACGAACAGCACGGGGTCGGCGCAGGCCGCCGAACGTATCCCGCCGTGGCGGGATACGAGGGAGTGGATCGAGCGGGTCGAGGCCACCGGCGAGCTGCGCGTCGTGCGTGGCGCCAACTGGCAGGAGGACATCGGCGCGATCACCGAGATGCTCGACCACTCCGAGGGCTCGCCGTGCGTCCTGTTCGACGAGGTGTCGGGGTACCCGGCGGGACGCCGGGTCATCGTCAACTGCAACGGCACGCCCGCGCGCCAGGCGGTGACGCTGGGACTGCCTCAGTCCGCGGCCAACCACGAAGGGCTGTTCGCCTTCTGGCAGGGCGTGCTTGACGGCTTCAAGCCCGTCGAGCCGGTCGAGGTCGACGACGGCCCTGTCTTCGAGAACGTGTTGACCGGCGATGACATCGACCTGTTCGCATTCCCCACGCCGGTCTGGCACCCGCAGGACGGGGGCCGGTTCATCGGCACCGCGAGCATGAACATCATGAAGGACCCCGACTCCGAGTGGGTCAACGTGGGGACCTACCGCAACCAGATCTTCAGCCGGGACTCGATGGGCATCTACATCAGCCCCGGCAAGCACGGGCTTCTCATCCGGAACAAGTACTTCGAACGCGGCGAGCGGTGCCCGATCGTGGTCGTGGTCGGGGCCGACCCGCTGCTGTTCATGGCCTCGTGCGCCGAGGGGATCCCGTACGGCCAGAGCGAGTTCGCCTGGGCCGGGGGAGTTCGTGGCGAGCCCATCAGCGTGGTGCGCGGGCGCGAGACCGGCATCCCGTTCCCAGCGACGGCAGAGATCGCGATCGAGGGTTGGATCGAGCCCGGCGATACACACCACGAGGGGCCCTACGGGGAATGGATGGGTTACTACGCAGGCGGCGAGGGCCCCGCCCCGGTGATTCGCGTCAGCACGATCTACCACCGCAATGACCCGATCCTGCTCGGCTGCCCGCAGGGCAAGCCGCCGCACGAGGACAACAGGTTCCTCGCGTACCTGAAGTCAGCGGTCCTGCAGTCGCAGCTGAAGAACGCTGGCGTGCCGCGAGTGACTGGGACGTGGATGCCGCCCGAGGCGGCGAACCGGATGATGACCATCGTCTCGATCGAGCAGGCGTACCCGGGCCACGCGACGCAGGCGCTGCTCGTGGCCGGCCAGTGCGGTGCCTCGGCGTACGACGGCAAGATCGTCGTGGTTGTCGACGAGGACATCGACATCTTCGACCTCAATGATGTGCTCTGGGCCATGACCACCCGGTGTGACCCCGAGCGGGATGTGACTGTGATCGGTAGGGCGTGGAGCTCGCGGCTCAACCCGGCGGTTCACCCCGACGAACGCGGCATGAACTCACGCCTGCTGATTGACGCGACAAAGCCTTGGGAATGGAGGGACCGTTTCGCGGAGCCAGTCGTCACGAAGGAGATGTCGCAGGCAACAAAGGACAGATGGGGCTGGATTCTGGATCCAGCAGCAGAACCACCGGCCCGATAGCCCCCATTCGGGCCGGCATACGTAACAACCGACGACCGAGGGAGTCAACATGGCAGAGCGGGCAGACCTGATTGTCGAGAACGGCACCGTGGTCACCAGCGACGCGACGTTCCCAGCCGATCTCGCGATCAAGGACGGCAAGTTCGTCGCCATCGCAGCACCAGGTCAACTGGGTATCGACGGTGAGGAGCGGTACGACGCGACGGGCAAGCACGTGCTGCCCGGCGTGATCGACGGCCACGTCCACTTCCGCGAGCCGGGCTGGGAGTACAAGGAAGATTTCGGCACAGGTTCAACCGCAGCTGTCATGGGCGGCGTGACAACGGTTCTTGACATGCCCAACACCAAGCCGCCGACGGACAGCCCGCAGCACGTGGAGCAGAAGCGCAAGCTTGCCGAGGAGAAGTCGAGATGCGACTTCGGAATTCTCGGCTTGGTCGTGCAGGAGAATGTCGACCAGCTCGAGCCGATGGCGCGTAGCGGCGTCGCCGGTTACAAGTGCTTCCTTGGTGAGACCGTGGGCAACATTCCCGCGCCGGACGACGGGATGCTGCTTGACGCGATGGAGGCGATCCGGCGTACCGGCCTCCGCGTCGGGTTCCACGCCGAGGACAACGAGATCCTCCAGCACCGGATCCGCCAGCTGAAGGCAGAGGGCCGCACCGACCCGCTCGCCCATGTGGACTCCCGCCCGGCGCTCGCGGAAGTTGAGGCGATCAACCGGGTCGGCTTGTTCGCAAAGCACGTCGGCACGAAGATTCACATCTTCCACCTGTCGTCCAAGGACGGGCTGGAGATGATCGACGAGTGGCGGGCGAAGGGCGTGGACATCACCACAGAGACCGGTGCCCACTACGCCTTCCTCACGTCGGAGGACATGAAGACGGTCGGTGCTCGGCTGCGGATGAACCCACCCGTGCGCGAGCCCGGTCACGGTGACGCTCTGGTCACCGGCTTGGTCGAGCGGCGAGTCAACCAGATCGCCACGGACCACTCTCCGCACACCAAGGAGGAGAAGCTGCACGACGACATCTGGAAGGCGATCTCGGGGTTCGCCGGCGTTGAGATCAGCCTCCGGTTGTTCCTGACCTACGGCGTCCACACCGGGCGGATGACGCTCAACCAACTCGTCGCCGTCGCGTCCGAGGGTCCCGCGCAGACGTGGAACCTGTGGCCGCGCAAGGGCGCCATCCGTATCGGCTCGGACAGCGACCTGACGATCGTCGACCTGGAGAAGACCGACGTCATCAACGAGGACGAGCTGCACGGCAAGAACAACCTCACGCCGTTCAACGGCCACAAGACCCGAGGCGCGGCCGTCGCCACGATAGTTCGGGGCAACATCGTGATGCGCGATGGCGAGTTGGTCGGCGAGCCGCTGGGGCGCATCGTCAAACCTGTTGATCCACCCACACCTGAGGAGTAGGGGCCAAATGAAGGTCACACCAATCCGCCGCAGCGGTCGCGCTCATCGCGCCCTCCGCGGCTCCGCACTGCTGGCCGCCGGCCTGCTGCTGGTGGCGGCGTGCGGCGGCGACGACGGCGAGTCGGCGTCCTCCGCCGAGGAGGACGCCGCCGCCGAGGACTCGGCAGACGAAGAGTCGGATGCCGAGTCCGACGACACGGACGACGCGGCCGCCGAACCGACCGAGTTCACGGTCGGCTTCACCTCCATCGGCATCGGCAGCGTCCCGCTGCTCGCCGCCATCGATGAGCTCCGGGCGGAGGGTTACACCATCGAGACGCCAGAGCTCGCCGAGTCGGAGCTGGTCACCGAGGGCGTTGCGCAGAACAGGTTCCAGTTCGGCTCCGGTGCAAACAACTCGTCGCTGGTCGCGATCGAGCAGGGGGCGCCGATCAAATGGATCGTCGACCGGACCGCCAACGAGTGGCTGGTCTACGCACGCGAGGGCATCGAGGGATGCGAGGACATCGCCGAAAGCCGCGTGGCCATCCATAGCCCGGGATCGGTCAGCGGGGCCATGCTCCGGGACTGGGTCAACAACAACTGCCCGGACGCCAACTACGAGCCACTGATCATCGAGGGTTCGCAGAACCGGCTGGCGGCGTTGCTCGCCGATGAGATCGACGCGTCGCCCGTTGAGTACGGTGACGCGATGATCCTCGAACAGGAGGGCGGCTTCCAGCTCGTGGTGAGCTTCGCGCAGGACCTGCCGGAGTTGCACCCCACGTCGGTGTACGGCAACACGGACTGGATGGCGGACAACCCGGAGGCCACCCAGGCGCTGATCCGCGCGCTGCTCGAGCAGCACCGTCAGATCAACTCCGAGCCCGGCTACCTCTTGGGCCTGGTGGAGGAGTACCTGCCCGAGGAGGCTGCGACCGAGACCGCCCAGGCGATCACCGACGCCTACGTGGAGGCGGGGCTCTTCCCGAACGACGGTGGCCTTACCGAGGAAGCGGTCGCATACACCGCCGCGTTCTTCGGGCCGAACGGCACCGGCGACGTCGAGACCGAGTTCGAGCCGGGCGATGTCGCTGACCTGTCCTATCTCGAGGCTGTTCTGGATGAGATCGGCACCGAGTGAAGTAGTGACGGCGAGTGGTGGCCGGGCGCCGTCCGGCCACCCTTCGCCGTACCGTGCCTTCAGCCGGATCCTGGACTCGAAGATCGTCCTGCGGCTACTGACACTGGCTGTGGTCGTCGCACTGTGGCAACTGTATGCAGTGATGGTCGGAGGGTTGCTGATCCCGACGGCCGGCGGCACGGCGGTCGAGTTCGGGCGGCTGATGCTGGACGGCGAGTTCTGGCGGGCGGTATGGGTTAGCAACCAGCCGCTGTTCATGGGCTTCGCGATCGCGGTCGTCCTGGGCATTCCCATCGGCCTGCTGATGGGCCGGTACCGCTGGGCGGAGCAGTTCACCGACGTTTACATCAACATCATGCTTGTCACGCCGATGGCGGCGTTGATTCCGATCATCGTGATGTGGCTGGGGTTCGGCGTCACCGGGCGGGTGCTGCTGGTGGTGCTGTTCGCGATCCCGATGGTGATCGTGAACTGCCGGGCGGGCGTCCGCCAGGTGCCGCCGCTGCTCATCGAGATGGCGCAGAGCTTCGGAGCGGGTGAGCGCGAAGTGTGGCGCCGCATTCTGCTGCCCGGTTCGCTGCCGGCCATCATGACCGGCATCCGGATCGGGCTTGGCCGGGCCATCACGGCGATGGTGATCATCGAACTGCTGATGATCGCCGTCGGTCTAGGTGGCCTAATCATCAACTTCCGCGGCGCGTTCGAGCCGGAGGGCCTCTACGCGGTGGTCGTGTTCGTGGTCATCGAGGCGCTCGTGTTGATCTCGTTCGTCCGCTGGTTGGAATCGAAGCTCGTGCCATGGACCCACGAGACCGTACTGGCCGGCGAGTGAAGGTGAGATAGATGATCGAGATCAAAGGCCTCAGCAAGGCGTTCGCCGGCCGCAACGGCGAGGGCGCCGTCCAGGCGCTGGAGGACGTAAACCTCACGGTTCACGACAACGAGTTCCTCACCGTGCTTGGCCCGAGTGGCTGCGGCAAGACGACGCTCCTGCGTTGCCTCGGCGGCCTGGTGGGGTGGGACCAGGGCGTCGTTGAGATCGACGGCAAGCCGGTCACTGGGCCGGGTCCCGAGCGCGCGATGGTCTTCCAGGGCATCGCGCTGTTGCCGTGGGCATCCGTGCTCCGGAACGTGACGTTCGGGCTGGAACTCCGCGGTGTGTCGAAGTCGGAGGCCGACGAGCGGGCTCGCGAGCTTATCGGGCTGACCGGCCTGAAGGGGTTCGAGAACCGGATGCCCAATGAGCTGTCCGGAGGAATGCAGCAGCGGGTCGGGCTGGCCCGGGCGCTGGCCGTCGACCCCGACATTCTCCTGATGGACGAGCCGTTCGGCGCGCTCGACGAGCAGACCAGGCGGCTGCTCCAAGAAGAGCTGCTGCAGATCTGGGAGGAACGGCGCAAGACGGTCGTGTTCATCACGCACAGCATGGAAGAGGCGGTGCTGCTCGGCGATCGTGTCGTGCTCATGAGCGCGCGTCCCGGCAAGATCGAGGAGATCGTGCCGGTGGACATGGAGCGGCCCCGGTCCGCCCACATCGACTCAGTCGAGGGTTCCGAGCAGTTCCGAGACATCACCGCGCAGCTGTGGTCCCGGTTGCGCGAATGGCAGGTCGACGTGGGGAGAGGGCAGCGATGACTACGCGCACCGAGGCGCTGGCGCGAGTGGGCCGCGGCCACCCCCGGCGTCCACTCAGCTTCGGTTGGATCAGCGGGGTTGGTCCGACCGTGGCCGCGCTGGCCGTCGGAGCGGTTGTCTGGGAGGCCATCGGCCGCCTCGCCGGCTTCCGATTCTTCCCGCCGCTGACCGACGTCGTGGCGCGCCTGGTGGAGATGATCGTAGCCGGCGAGATCCTGCCGCCGCTGGTGAACAGCCTGACCAACCTGGCGCTGGGGTTTGGGTTCACCATTGTGGTCGGAGTCGGTGTAGGGCTGCTGATGGGTGCCTACCGGCGGATCGAGACCGCGCTCGACGTCTACGTCTACGCCATGCTCACCGCGCCGTCCCTGGTCTTCGCCCCGATCCTGTTCTCCATCTTCGGGCTGGGCAGGGAGGCGATCGTCGGTGTCATCATCCTGTACTCGCTGTTTATCGTCATCATCAACACGGTCTCGGCAGTGCAGACGGTGCCACGCCCGCTGATCGAGATGGGGCGGTCGTACTGCGCCAACGACTGGCAGTTGTTCCGGCGGATCATCATCCCGTCTGCTACGCCGATGATCATGGCAGGACTGCGTCTCGGTGCCGGACGTGCCGTCAAAGGCATGATCAACGGTGAGATGTTCATCGCCGCTGTCGGCCTCGGCGAGGTCGTGATGCGCGCGGGCAACCGGTTCGATGCGACGTCGGTGCTGGCCGTGCTCATCCTGATCATCATTGTCGCTTTCGTGGTGGTCCGGGTGGTCCAGGCGGTGGACCGGCGGTTGACCCGCTGGCTGCCGGAGACCCAGCGGGGTAGGCGGTGAGCCAGGACGCTGCTGGCCGGCTGGTGGGCAAGGCGGCCATCATCACCGGGGCCGGCAGGAACATCGGCAAGGCGATGGCCGAGCGGTTCGCGGCCGAGGGTGCGGCCGTCGCCGTTGTCGACAATCACGCCGAGCGCGCGGCCGCGGTGGCGTCGGCCATCGAGAAGACAGGCGGCAGCGCGGTGCCGCTCGTGGTCGACGTCACGCGGGAGGAGGACGCGGCGGCCATGGTCGACGATGCGGTCGAGGCGTTCGGCCGGCTCGACGTCCTCGTCAACAACGTCGCCGCCACGATCAACAAGCCGATTCTCGAGACCACGCTCGAGGACTGGGAGTGGGTCCACGCGGTGTGCCTGCGCTCCACGTTCCTGTGCACCAAGTACGCGGCGCAGGCGATGATCGACGCCGGACGCGGCGGTTCCATCGTCAACGTGAGCTCGACGAGCGGGTACCGCGGTGCGCGCGGGAAGTTCGCCTACGCAGTGGCCAAGGCGGGCGTGGTGAACCTCACCCGCGCGGCCGCGGTCGACCTCGCCGAGCATGGCATCCGCGTCAACACGCTCACCCCGACGCAGACGGGAAGCCCGGTCGGCCAGGACGACGACGTCCCCGACCGTGGCATCAAGCCCGGGGGCATTCCCATCGGGCGGTTCGGGCAGCCAACCGAGCAGGCTGCGGCGGCGCTGTTCCTCGCGTCCGACGAGTCGAGCTTCGTCACTGGGACGGATCTCGTCTGTGATGGCGGTCTGCTCGCCGTTTTCCCGCGCTCGTTCTGAGCGCTGCCATCGATCTCAGTGCAGGAGGGCGCATGTCCGAGGTAGTAGCGGAGTTCGCAGCCCGAAGGGAGCGCGCTGCCGCGGCGCTCGATCGCGCGGGCCTGGACGGCATGCTGCTGGGCGACAAGTACAACTACTGGTACTTCACCGGGCACCTGAGCCGCGAGTTCGACAAGAAGATGCGCCCCATGCTGTTCGCGATGACCCGGGGCGGTGCGGCCGCCGTGGTGTGCTACCGGCAGGCCGAGCGCGAGTTGCTGCGGACGTCACCGGATGTCGCGGTTCACAGCTACGAGGACGTGCCGTTCGACGTCGAGGTGGTGCACACCTGCCTGCGCGAGCTCGGCCTCGAGCGCGGGCGGCTGGGCATGGAGCTCGGCCCGAACGAACGCCTCGGCCTGCCGTACTACGACCTGGAGTGGCTCCGCGGACGCAGCCCCGGCCTCACACTCGAGGACGCGGGACCGCTCGTGCAGGGGTTGCGCGCGGTCAAGTCCAGCTACGAGCTCCAGGCGCTGCGGCGTGCGTGTGCGATGAGCCTGCAGGCCTGGGACGCGGCGCTGGAGCGGTTCCCTCTCGGTGCGACCAATGCGGAACTCACGACGATCATGGCGGAGGAGCTCGCCCGGGCCGGAAGCGACGTCAACGTCGCCGGCCACGTGACGATGGGCAACGGGGTCGCCGGCATCGAGCCGTACCGCCCAGGAGACGTGATCTGGTGCGACTTCGGCGGCACCTACCTCGGCTACCAGGCCGACATCGCTCGCCGTGCCGTCTACGGCCAGCCCACCGAACACCACCTCGATGTCCACGGAAAGATCACCGAGGTGTTCGAGGCGGAGCTCGCGGCCATCGGGCCCGGCGTGCCGGTGCGGGATGTGGCGCGAGCGGCGAGCGACCGGTTGACGGCGCTGGGCTTCCCCGCGCTCGGAAAGCGTAAGCGGGTGGGTCACGGTCTCGGGCTGTGCGCCTCCGAGCCGCCGTCGCTGAGCCTGGCCGACGACGCGGTGCTGCATCCCGGCATGGTGCTGACCCCGGAACCGCGGTTCAACCTCGACTCCGGCGAGAAGGTGCACATCGAAGAGGTCGTGGTCGTGACCGAGACCGGCTGCGAGAAGCTCACCGACGGCGCGGCCAAACTCGCGGTCGTCGGCGGCTGAGGCCGGCATGAGCCTGTTGTTCGTCCCGCTAGCTACGTGCCGGGAGCTCGTCGACGTACCCGAGGTGCTCCGGCGCGTCGAGGAGGCCTTCCGCTGGGAGGCCGAGGGTCGCGTGGTGTACGCCGAGCCGGGAATGTTGCGGATGGCCAGTACGGAGCCCCCGGCGAAGTTTCACTCCAAGGCGGTTGTGCTGCCGGAACTGGGAGTGGCGGGGTTCCGGGTCGTGGGGTACCGGCTGCAGGCGGATGGCTCCGGCCCGAGCTCGCCGGACTCCACCCGGCTGGTGGTCCTCGTCGACCTGGACACCGGCTCGCCGCTGGCGATCGTCGACGAGCACCACAACTACACCATGCGTACCGCGGCAAGCGTCGGTGTGGCATTGCCCCACCTCGCGCCGGAGCGTCCGGTGCTCGGGATGGTCGGCGCGGGCGGCGTGGCGCACGACGTCGTCCGGATCTTCCAGGCGGCCATCCCACTGGCAGAGATTCTTGTTACCTCGCGCCGGCCGGCGAGCCGGGAGCGGCTGGCCGAGGCGGCACGCGGGTGGTCCGACGTCCCCGTAACACCGGTCGACGACGTGGGCGAGGTGGTACGGCGGGCCGATCTGGTCGTGACCGCCACGACCGTCCGCGAGCCGCTGCTTGGCATGGACGCGGTACGGCCGGGCATGACGCTGTGCGCGCTCGGCAGCTTCGAGCTCGAGCCGGAGGTCTACCGCGGCGTGGACAAGCTCGTCGTCGACGACTGGCGGCTGACGCGTTCGGCTCACGACATGCGGCCGTTGGTCGAGGCTGGCGAGATCGGCGAGGAGCAGGTGTACGCCGAGTTGCCGGAGATCGTGTCCGGCGCGCGACCCGGGCGGGAGGCAGCCGAGGAGACCATTCTCATCCGCACCGAGGGAATGGCTTCGCAGGACATCGCCCTCGCGCACTGGGTATTCGAGGAGGCGAGCCGCAGAGGACTGGGCGTCAAGCTGTGAAGTTGCTGGACCGGTTGGGGCGGCTGGCCGGCGACCTTGCCGTCGATGGCGCCGGCGGGGCGGATCCGTGGCAGGCGAAGGCTCACCTGCTCGACTCGCTGGCGCTGATGCTCGCCGCCCGGCGGCACCCGGCGACCCGGTTGGCGGATGGAGTCCCACTGCCGCTCGATACTGCGGGCGGTGCCGCGTTTCGCGCCGGTGTGGCGTGCGATGCCCTGGGTCTCGACGACTTCGACGAGGTCACCAGGACCCATCCGGGCACCGTGGTGGTAGCTGGTCTGGTGGGTGCGGCGACCGGAGCCGACCGGCCAGTGAGCGGAGCGGCCATGCTGCGGGCACTGGTCACCGGGTACGAGGTGACCTGCCGATTCGGTGAGATCGCCGGTGCTGGGACGCTACACGACGCCGGTTTCCATCCGACGAGCCAGTGCGGCGTGCTCGGCAGCGCGGCAGCGGTGGCCGTGCTGCTCGAGGCCGACCCGGCCGCGGCGGTCGGGTTGGCGGCGTCGCTGGCGTCGGGGATCTTCGAGCTCGACGACCAGGGCTGGGTGAAGGGAGTGCAGGTCGGCTGGGCGGCGCAGGCGGGGCTGGCAGCCGCGCGACTCGCCGCCGCGGGGTATGCGCCTGCCGCCGGAGCTCTCGACGGGCCGAGGGGACTGCTGCGGACGTTCGGGCGGGATGAGCCGGACGGCGATGCCGTAGCTGCGGCACTGGCCGGCCCACCCCGGCTAGAACGGGTCAGCTTCAAGCCGTACAGCCACTTCACCGACCTGCATCCGGCGACCGCCGCGCTGGTGCGGCTGCTTGCCCAGGACGACGTCCCGCCGGCGGACATCGCCGAGATCGAGGTGCACCTCAGGGCGGGCACCGGCCACCGGCTCAGCACGCAGTTTCCGCCGCCCTCCGCTCGGCTGGCCCGCCGGTGCCCGCGGTTCGCGCTGAGCGTCGTCGCCTGCCGGGCCGATCGGACGGTGCCTGCCGATCCGCTGGTCGATGCCTTCACCGCGGAGAGCCTTGCCGACCGCGAGATACTGGCCCTCGCCGAGCGGGTCCGCTGGTACGCCGACATGCCGCAGGGCACGGGACCTGCCGCCAGCGTGACGGTGCGCCGCTACGACGGCGCAACCGCGACCGCCGAGGCCTCGGGCTACCCCGGAGACGGGCGGCAGGCCGAGTACCGCTGGGGCTGGACGGAGATCGTCGATCGCTGCTCCGTGCTCGTCCCCGACGGTTCAGCAGCGCTGATCGACCGTGTTGCGAGCATCGAGTCCCTCGCCGACGTCCGCCCACTCATCGATCAGGTGCGCGAAACCCAAGCCAGAAGTGAGACCCCGAGCTAGAAGGCGGGGGTTCGTGGTCTTCGGGTGGGCGTCGCCTACCCACGGTGGCGAGTCCTGGTCGGTGTCGTCTGTGCTGGTGACTGGTTCTCCCTCGTTCATACGTCCGAGTATCCCAGCCGCTACTGACAACCACGACGCGCTGGTGTGAGAGGACAGGCTAGACGTGTCCGAAGCGCTCCAAGCACTCCGCGAGCGACAGGCCGGACCGCAGCGCCTCCCGGATCTGCACCTCGGTTCCGGTGAGCTTCTCCGCTGCGGGCAGCACCTCGTCCACCTGCTCGTCCGGGATCACCAGGGCGCCGTCGTCGTCAGCGAGCACGAAGTCGCCGGGGCGGACGGCCACCCTGTCGCTGGTGGCACCGCGTAGGTACACCGGCACCTGGCTGTCGGTCACCCGCCAGCGGCCAATGGACTGGATCGGTGTGCGGTAGCGGGCGAAGACGGGGAACCCGTGCTCGCGCAGCCACCGGACGTCGCGGATGCCGCCGTCGACGAGCGCGCCGACCGACCCGCGCTCCATCATGCCGATCGCGATGAGCTCGCCGAAGTAGCAGACCCCGGCTCCGTCGCCGGCCCACACCGAGACTTCGTCGCTCGAGATGCCCTGGCAGGCCGCCATCTTCGCCGGATCGCCGGTCTCGTCGTACGGCGTCATCTGGCCGCGCACGGTGTACGCCCAGCCGGCGAGGCGTTCGCCCGAGTACGGTTTGAAGTCCGCGGCCAGGCCCTGGTTCGGCAGGCCGAGCCGGTCGAGGACGTCGGCGACGTTGGACGTGTCGACCGCGAGGAAGCGTTGCCGTATCGCGGCCTTCTGCTCGGCGGAACGCAAGCGTCCTCCTAGGCGATTTCTTCCAGCAGCCGGCCGAAGCCGTGTACCGGACGCGGGTAGTTGACCCGGCGTAGGTTGGCCGCGATCTGCGCCTGCGCGTTGGTCACCACGGCCTTGCCGGTGCGCTGCTCGATCTCGCTGATGACGCCGGTCACGGGCAGCGAGCCGCATGGCAGGTAGACCACGTCCGCGCCGGGGTTGTCCCGGACCGTGTCCAGCGCCAGGCTGAGCACGTCCTTCGGGTCGAGTTCGGCGATCATCCGGGTCCGCTCCATGTCAAGGCTGCGGTGCCCGGTGACCTCGATACCCTCCTCGGCCAGCACCGTGGCCCGCTTCTCGGTCTGCCGCACCGGATACGGGCTCGCGATCGCCACGCGTCCGGCCCCGGCGCGCCGTAGCCCCTCCAACTCGGCCTGCAGCGAGGTTACGAACGGGCGGTCGGTGATTTTGGCGATGTCGGCTAGCAGCCTCTCGTGGCCGGCTTTGCCGTACACCGACACCACCGGGCTGCCGCCGACGTTGATGACGTCGACTCCCTCTTGGTCGAGCAGTTCGACCTTCTCGAGGATGACGGCGTGCGCGCGCTCGAGATCCTCGTCCACGAGTCGGCGTACGCCGAGCGAGAGCACCGCGAGCCGGACGTCGCGGGGCAGGATCTCCTGCCACCAGGCCCCCTCGAACCACATGCTCGGCTCGATCCTGCCGATCCAGTACGTCATGTCCGTTCGCCTCCTTCGCTGGACGGGACGGTGGACTCCAGACCGTCGAGGAAGCGGAGGAGCACCGCGTTGAACGCCTCCGGCGCCTCGACCGGAACAAGGTGAGATGCTTCGGTAAAGATCTCGGCCGTGAACTGCGTGATCCGCTCCCGGTAGATCGCCAGCGCTCGCTGGGGGTCCGCGGGGTCGGCCGCGCCGCCCACGAACAGCACCGGGCAGCGGATGCGGCCCAGGTCCGCTGTCAGGTTGCGCGCTGCGTTCGCCCGGCTGACCGCGGCGAACCCAGCGGGGGATGTGTCGAGGACGGTTCGCCGGGTGCGCTCGACCTCGTCAGGCTGGCGACGAACGAAATCCGCGGTGAACCAGCGCGGCACGGTCTCGTCCACGACCGCCGCCATGCCGTCGCGCTCGGCGCGCAGCGCTCGCCGGGTCATGCGCTCCTGGGTAGCCGCAGGGAACTCGCTGCTGGTCGACACGAGCACAAGGGCACGCGGTAGCGCCGGGTGGCGCACTGCGATCGTCTGAGCCACACCGCCGCCCATCGACAGCCCGACGATGACCGGTCTGGTCAGGCTCAACTGGTCCAGTACCGCCACCACGTCGTCAGCCATGTCACCGAGCGTGAGCTGCCCGCTGGGAAGCTCGCTTGCGCCGTGACCGTGCAGATCCAGCGCGACGACGTCGTACCGGCTGCTCAACGGCTCGATCTGGTACCGCCACAGTTGGTGGTTCTCGCCGAGGCCGTGCAGCAGCACCACCGGCGATCCCGCGCCGCGGCGCTCATACCACAGCCGCAACCCGTTCGCGGACGCGTACACCGCGCGTCACCGCCGGGCCGCTGCCGGGTGCACGCTACGCCGGCGTGTTCGCGGGCGGCGCCAGACGCGGGAGCCAGCTACGAAACATGTCGTTGAGGATCTCGACGCGGCGCTGCAGGCTCCGCCGGCTACCGGCGTTGTTCTGGGTGAGGCGCGTGAACTCGACAAGGTTGCCATCCTGCTGCTCCTCTGCCTTGTCCAACTCGGCGCGCCGGGCCGCCTGGAACCACTTCAGGAAGTCGCGGACGGCCTCCGGCGGCGGCGCGGCCGCGCTGTCGGTGATGGATCGGGCGAACAGGTAATAGAGCGGAGGGTGCGACTGGGTCGCCAGCAGCGGATCGTCCTCGGTGAACACCTGCTCGAGGAACGACAGCCGGTCGTCGAGGCGTCGAAGCAGTTCTGTCCGCTCCGCCTCCGGCAGTCGCCGGTTGGCCCGTACGAACTCGTCGAGCGTGCTGCTCCGCAGGTCGGGGAGGGATGCCGCCGGGTCCGCCAGCGTGTGCTCGATGAGCAGCAGCCGGGCGGCGAGGTCGAGATGCAGCGAGCGCTCGTTGGGCAGCCGCAGCCGGGTCTTGAAGAACGGACGGGCGGCCGCCTCGCGCACGAGTTGCGCCATGTCTCCGCCGAGGGCGTTGCGCTTCTCGGCCGCGTTGAGCGGCTCGCCGTTGTTGAGCCGGTAGAACAGCTCCTCGATGTCCGCCTCGGTCGCGTTCTGGATCAGCACGACCGACAGGAAGGTGGTCTTGACCACCTCCTGCCAGACCGGATGGAACTCGGAGAAGTACATGCCGCCGGTCGGCGGCGTCGATCCGGGAGGCAGTTCCAGCGAGTCCACATCCTCGACGCGGAAGTCGTCGGCCAGCGGGAACTCGTCGTTAAGGAACGCCCAGATCGTGGTGAGTCGCTGCTTGCCATCGACGACCGCGTAGACCTTTGTCGGATGCTTTCCACGCAGGTCGTGAAGGTAGATCTTGGGGATGTCGAACCCGTTGAGCAGCGAGTCGACGAACAACTGCTGCTTGTCGAGCGACCATACGGAACTCTCCCGCTGGTAGGGCGGGTTCTCGTCGAGCGCGCTTCGCCACAACGCCATCTTGGCGACGGTGAAGTCATGAGCGGGAACGCAGCGCATCAGGTCACCCCCCGCCGCGCTGGGTCGTGGGCTCGGCGGTCGCCTGCTCCTCGTTGAGCGAGCGCCACAGGTGCCGGCGTAGTTCGATGAACTCGGGGGAGTCCAGCACCTCGGGCGTCCGCGGGCGCTCGAGGTGCACGTCGACGATCTCCTTGCACCGTCCCGGGCGCCGCGTCATGACCACCACCCGGTCGGACAGCACGAGAGCTTCCTCGAGATCGTGCGTGACGAACACCGCAGTGGTCGGTCGCTGGCTATCGAGGATGCGCAGCAACTCGAACTGCATGATCCGCCTGGTGAGCGCGTCGAGCGAGCCGAAGGGCTCGTCCATGAGCAGGATCTCCGGCTCGATGGCCAGCGTCCGCGCGATGCCGACCCGCTGTTGCATCCCTCCCGAGAGCTGGTGGGGGAAGTGCGACTCGAACCCGGCGAGGCCGACCAGTTCGATGAACGACTGGGCCCGCTGGCGGCGCTCCTCCGCGCCGACGCCGCGCAGTTCGAGCCCCAACTCGACGTTCGCGGCGACCGTACGCCATGGGTACAGGCCGAAGTCCTGGAACACGAACCCGCATTCAGGGCGCGGCGTGGTCGCCTCCTCGCCGTTGATGAGGACGCGGCCACCGTCCGCCGGAACCAACGCGTCCATGATCCGTAGCGCCGTGGTCTTACCGCAGCCGGACGGGCCCACGATGCTGACGAACTCGCCCGCGTAGATCTCCAGGCTGAGCTCCTCGATCGCGACGACCTTGATGGTCTCCCGTCTCCAGTCCGGCAGCAGCCGCCTCAGGAAGGTGTTCCGGGGCGGCCTCGTCTCGTATGTCTTGTGGATGCCCTCGACAGCCAGCTTGACCGGTCGGTCACGCACCGCTCGCCTCTCCCGTCGTCGCAACTTCTTTGTGCCATGGCGCCACCGCGTCCTCGATGCGTTGCACGATCAAGCTGGCGATGACGCCGAGCAGCATGATGAACAGGACCACCGCAAGCACGGCTCCGATGTCCAACGACGCGCTGTACACCGTGATCAGGAAACCGAGCCCCTGCGCAGCGCTGATGAGCAACTCGGCGACCACCATGCCCTGCACCGCCCGCCCCACGCCGAGCCGGAGCGCGGTGAAGATGAACGGGATCTCGTACGGCATGATCGTCTTGATGAAGATGTCGCGCCTCCGGGCCTGGTACGACCGGGCGACGTCGATCAGGTTCTCGGGCGTGGCGCGGGCGCCCTGATAGCAGACGATGACGATCTGCGGCAGGCTGAAGAAGAAAATGAAGATCATCCGGGTCCCGACGTCGATGCCGAACCACAGCACGAACAGCGGCGCGACCGCGGAGAACGGAGTGACGTAGAGCGCGGAGAAGTAGAAGTCGAACGCGCTGCCGAGGGTCCGGTGCACCCCGAGCAGGATCCCGAGCGGCACCCCGATCACGATCGCGGCGCCGCCGCCCACGGCCAGCGCGGTGAGGCCGATGCGCAGCGCAGTGGCCAGCGATCCCTCGGCGAGCAGGTCCGTGAAGCGGCCGAGGGTGGTGGCCGGGCTCGGCAGCACCAGGTCGCCGGCTGCGAGGCTGCCGAGCCACCACACGGCGAGCACAACGACCAGCGAGATGAGCCGGGTCCTCACGGCAACGTCCTCCACGGCGATATGGCCTTCTCGAACCGCGCGACGAGCGCCGTACCGACGACGCCGAGAAGCATGAGAACCAGGAGGACGGCGATCAGGGCGGCGGTGTCGAACCGTTGCGAGTAGGTGTTGAGCAACAGCCCGAGCCCGGTCGTCGACACCAGCAGTTCGGCGAGCACCATGCCCTTGATCGCCTGCCCGAGTCCGAGGCGCATCGCGGTCACCACGTAGGGAACCTCATGCGGCACGATCACCTTGGTGAACACGTCGCGCCGAGTCGCCAGGAATGAGCGGGCGACCTGGATATGCGTGCGGGGCGTGCTCCGGGCACCGCGGAAGCACGTGATGATGACCTGGGGGACCGCGAACACGAACACTGTGGCCACCCGCGGGGCCAGGTCGATGCCCAGCCAGAAGATGAAAAGTGGCGTCAGTGCGGACACTGGCGCCACGTACAGGCCGATGACGTAGATGTCCAGCGCGCGTTCGACCGTGCGCTGCGCACCCATGAGCACGCCGAGCGGCACGCCGACGGCGAGGGCCAGGCCGCCTCCGATGAGCAGCGAGACGATGCTGATCTGCAGCGCCGTCCACAACTCGCCGGTGACGAACGCGATCTCCCACAGCGTGTCCAGGACCGCCCCGGGCGATGGCAGGATGTGCGGGGGCTGGTCGATGCTCACCAGCCACCACAGGGCGAACAACCCGGCCATGGAGACCAGCGGGGGGCGGATGAACCGCCGCACCCGCTGGCCACCGGACCGGTCGCGCCCTGTGGCGGGCGCGGTGGGTTGGACGTCAGTCGTCAATTGCAGTCCTGCTCGCTAGTCTCCGCTCACGGCCTCGGCGAAGCTCGGATCGACCGCGTCCTCGTAGGACGCCGTGGTGTCCGCGTCGAGCTGTCCTGCGTCGAGGAGCAGGTTCGTGATGCCGTCAAAGGCCTCCTCGCTCACGCCGCTCGCGTCGGTCGGGAAGAGCTCGATCTCTTGCCACAGCTCGAAGTCGCCGATGAGCCCGTCGAGGTCGAGGGTCTCGGTCTCGGGCAGGTCGTCCTTGCGCGCGGCAAGCTCGGCGGGGTCCTGCTCGTAGAACTGCCGGCTGCTCTCGAGCACCGCGTGCGTGAGGATCTCGGTGAGCTCGGTGTTCTCCATGAACTCGTCGCTAGCCGCGATGCCTTCCCACAGCATCGGATCCAGGACGTCCCAGAGCCCGCCGTGGATGCGGAAGCCGCCCTCCTGCTCGAGGCTTTCTCCGACGGCGCGGAACAGCACCGCGGCGTCCAGCGAGCCGGACTGCATCGCGGCGGCTCGGTTGCTCGACCCGGACAGCGGGACCATCTCGTAGTCCTCGCCGGGCTCGAGACCGCCCTGCTCCCGGATGAGAAGCTCGGCCACCGTGACCGACAGCGAGGTGGGATCCTCGATGCCCACGCGCATCCCGGCCAACTGGCTGAGGTCGGTGACGTCCTCGGGGACTGTGAGCACGAAGGAGTTGTGCTGCTGCAGGCCGGCGATGAACTTGCCGGTAAGCCCCGCACTCCGGGCCCGGTGCATACCCAGGGATGACTGGAGCGCGACGTCGATGCGGCCGCGGTCGAGTGCCGCCTGGACGGCCTCATCACTCGAGAGCACCACATACTCCAGGTCGTAGCCCTCCTCGGCAAGGATGTCGCGACCGAGCGTGAGCAAGGGGACCATGTAGGCTTCGGCCTCCGTCGTTCCGGTGCCGAGGAAGATCGTGGACTCTTCAGACCCGCCTTCTGCGGCCGTCTCGTCGGTGCCCTCGCCGTCGTCGTCGCCGCCGCACGCCGTGAGCCCCAACCCAATGACCATGACCAGGGCGAGGCCGCGGCCTCGGATGTTGGGCATCGTGCTCTCCTTCCGAAAGTCGTCCTGTCCGGCGACGCGGACGGGGCACCCCCCGCAATGCACCCGGGCGGTTCGCCGATCCCGCGTAGTATACATAGGTGTGCATTAGCGTGCTATAGGCGGACGGTGCATGAACGGAGGGCGGCATGAAGGTGGGTCTCGTCGGCTACGGGCAGATCGGCCGCACGGTGGCGGACGCGGTCGCCAGCGGCCGGATCGCCGACTGTGAGCTCGTCGCGGTGTTGGTGCGGGACCGGGCACGAGCGCGGGAGCTGGACGGCGATGTCCTGGTCACGACCGACCTCGCGGAGTTCCTCGGCAGTGGCGCCGACACCGTGGTAGAGGTGGCCGGTCACGACGCGCTGCGGCAGTACGCCACGGCGGTGTTGGAGTCCGGCAAGGACCTGCTGACGGTGTGTGCCGGTGCGTTCGCCGACAACCAGTTCCTCCAGACCGTCGAATCGGCCGCGGTGCGCGCCGGGCGCCGCGTCCTCATCCCTTCCGGCGCGATCGCCGGGCTCGACATGATCTCCGCGGCGGCGCTGGGTCGGCTGGAGACCGTCACGCACACGACGCGAAAGAACCCGCGGGCCTTCCGGCCCGAGCAGCTCCGCTCGGGTGACGCACCAGGCCCGGGCGGGGCCACGCTGCTGTTCGACGGGCCTGCTCGCGAGGGGGTGACGCGGTTCCCGGAGAACGTCAACGTCGCGGCCGCGGTCAGCATGGCAGGCATCGGGCTCGACCGCACCCGGCTGCGGGTCTTCGCCGACCCCGGTGTGCGGCGCAACGTTCACCAGCTCGAGGTCGAGGGGGAGTTCGGGAGCCTGCGCGTCGAGGTGCAGAACGAGCCGTCGGAGAAGCCCAACACCGGCCGGGTCGTTCCGAGGAGCGTGCTGAAGGCGTTGCGCGACCTGTCTGCTCCGATCGTCGTCGGGCTCTAGCTGGGAGTCGCAGCCTAGTGGTATACGACGATGCGCAGCGGCGTGGGGTTATAACCGTTGCATGGGTTGCGGTCCTGCGGGCAGTTGGAGATTGCCACGAACAGGTCCATCTCGGCCCTTAGGTCGATGTGGTCCCCGGCGCGCGACGTGGGCTCCTGGATCTCGTAGCTGCCGTCATCGTGCTGCACGACCCGCATGAACGGGCAGAACGCTCCCGGGATGTCCTTCTTGCCGATGCCCAACGGGGCTGCCGCGCTGGCCAGGTTGTCGAGGCAGTTGCGGGTACCGGCGATGCCGTAGCGCAGCCGGTTGGCCGGCTCGCTACAGCATCCGCCCGATGCGTGGTGGATGCCCACGGTGTCCTCGACGATGGTCAGCATGGTGTTCCCCTCGTCGGAGACGAGGGTGTGCCCGGTGGTGAGCAGCCAGCGGCGGTTCACCAGGCGCGAGGTGTTGCAGTTGAGCCGTTCGGACGGATCGTGCCGGTTGAAGCAGACGAGGTCGGGAACCTGTTTGCCCTCCACGTCCACGATTCGCAGGGTCTGGCCGCGCTCGAGCGGTAGCCCGAGGTACTCCCGTGCCGGGATGGTCTCGTCGCGGAGGATGGTGCCGTTCGGCAGGGTGGTGCTCATGGCCGCGCGATTGCGGTTTCGCGGTGTTCGATCTTGGTGTAGCCGTCCCAGAGCGGCTCGTAGAAGTAGCGGATGCCGTACTCGATGCGCAGGGTGCGGGTGCGCTGGTCGGATGGGTTGAAGTGTTCGTGGCGGGTCATCTTGGGCGGGACGTGGACCGCGTCGCCGGCTTCCCAGTCGTAGTGCTCGTAGTCGATCTCGGAGAAGCCGACGCCCTCGAGGACGTAGAGCACGGCCTCGGTGTGCGAGTGGCAGTGGCTGGAGGTGTGGGGGACCTCTTCGAAGATGTTGGTCATGGCGGCCGATACCGCGGTGAAGCCGTTGCGCTCGTCGCTGGGGCTTTCGCCGCCGCCCATCAGGATGTAGATGGCGCCGTGCCGGTGCGGGTTGCCCTGGCCTCGCCGCCCGTGCCCGTGGCCATGCCCGTGGCCGGCCTTCTTGCGGGCCTCGTCGCGGCGCTTCTGCTCGTCGGGCGCGTCCTCGAGGTGTAGCGCGATCCGCCGGCCTAGCTCGTCGAACTGTCCGTCCTCGGCGGGCAGCCGGGACTCGAAGCCCGGCTCGTTCTTGCCCTTGGGCTCGAGCTGTTCGAGCCTTCCAAGCTTGACGAACAGGTCGAGGTCCATCGAGGAGGCGGTCACGTAGACGACGTCGTCGCTGCCGGTGGCGAACAACTGGTGCTCGGACATGTATGGCACGTGGATCGTGGTGCCGGCGTGGAAGTCGTACCGCCGGTTGTCGACCACGATGAACCCGGCGCCCTGGATGATGTGGATCGCCTCCTCGCCGTGGCGCTGCCTGCCGGTGTGATGCCCGGCCGGGATGACCACCTTGCACAGGTTCGTGCCCTGCGTGGGGAAACCCACCTGGGGGCCGATCAGCATCGCGATCTCGTGCTCGTTCGGCGTCTCGATCCACTGGAGATCACGGCCTCGGGCGACCACGGGCGAGCGGTTAACCGACAACTCGTTGTGCTCGCTGGCGGCCAGCCAGTCCGCGTAGAAGTCGTGCCGTTCGAGCCGGCTGGTCACCCGCCACTTGCCAGTCACTGCATTGTCGGCCATCGCTAGGATCCTTCCCTGGGCGTCACCGGTCGCGTGTCGGCCATTGTATGCAACAGTATATGCCGTACTGAGTCAATGACAGCAAGGGAGTCTTGGGCGATGCGCGGTCCCGGGCGGCGACGACGACCGTCCGGCGGTGTCGATCGGACGTTCCTGATCCAGTTGAGCATCGTGGCGCTGACCACAACGGCGGTCAACTCCATGCGCCCGATGGTGACCTATCGCGCGCTCGACCTCGGAGCCGGCCCGTTTGAGGTCGGCATCATGGCGGCTGCCTTCTCCATCGCGCCCGTCGCGTCGGCGCTCGCGATCGGCAGGCTGGTCGACGGGTTCGGTGAGGTGTGGTTCATCCGCGCCGGCGTTTCGATCATCACGTGCGGCGCGGTGCTGGCCGCCACCGCGAACTCGCTGGCGCTGCTCGCGGTCAGCCAGATCGTCACGGGCACCGGCCACGTGATGAACCTGATCGCCGGGCAGGCGCTGGTAGGGCACCGCGGCGGGCGCCGCGGCCGGGACCACCGGTACGGGTACTACGCGACGATGGGATCGCTCGGCCATCTGCTCGGACCACTGCTGTCCGCCTGGGTGGTCGGGGTCTGGATGCTAGGCGGCGATGGCAATGTGCAGGCCTCGGCGTTCGCGACCGCGGCCATCGTCACCGCGCTGGCGCTCGTGCTGGCCCTGCGGTTGCCGGTGATCGACCGGGACGACGACGGCGCCGCCCGCAGCGCCGGCCCGCAGGAGCACAGGGGGCTGATGCGTACCGCCTGGGGAGTGCTGCGGTTGCCCGGTGTCCCGACCGCGATGGCCGTCAGCATGATCGTCATCTCGTCGGTTGACATCCTCATCGCCTACCTGCCGCTCTACGGTGAGGCGCGCGGCCTTAGCGTCGGCGTGATCGGTGTGCTGCTGGCCATCCGGGCCGGAGCATCCATGGCCGTTAGGGCGTTCATGGGAGTCCTGATCGAGCGCCTGGGCCGCACGCTGCTCCTCGTGCTGAGCATGTCCGCCGCCGCCGCCGGTGTCGGGCTGATTCCGCTGTCGAGCACGCCGGCCGTGCTGTGCGCGCTGATGCTGCTCGCCGGCTTCGGACTGGGTCTCGGCCAGCCGATATCGATGTCCTGGATCGCGCACCGCTCGCCCGACAACTTGCTAGGAACAGCCCTGGGAGTGCGGCTCACGGGCAACAGGCTGGCGCTGGTCATCGTCCCGGTCGTCGTCGGGGCAGTGGCCGGTGCCGCAGGGGTCGGCGTGATCTTCCTCCTGGCGGCCGTAGCGTTGGGCGCCGGAGCAGCGGCCGGCTACACGTCCCCGCCGGACTCCAGGCCAGAGTAGCGTCCGGCCAACGACCGCCGAGCCCAATCCACTCCTCAGGAGGCCTCACGAGCAGTGCGGGGCGCCCGCCGGGGGCGCCCCGCACCATGGCTGCGGCCGGACGGCGGTTACTGACCCGTCCAGATCCGGCCCATCTCACGGCCGATGTCGGAGACCGCGGCCGCCTCCTCCTCGGTCTCGAGGGTTACGATCTCGGCCCCTTCCGGAGCGGCGGTCGGGACGGTGTCGTTCGTCTTGAACTCCAACTCGTTGTACAGCTCCTGCCCGCCACCCGTGGTGAACCAGATCGCGTAGCAACGCGCGGCGTTGATGTTCTGGGCGTCGGCGAACACCAGGTTGTAGTTGTCGATCGTTGGGACGATGTCCAGGTACTTGATGTCCAGAGGTGCGCCTTCAGCCTGCTGCTCCAGCGTCTCGGCGGACCGCCCGCCGGTGGTGATGTCGGCTTCGCCGCCGGCAACTGCGACGAGACCGGCAGTCCCGCCTTCGATCACCAGTGGTTCCACGACGTCCTTGAGGCGCTGGACGTAGTCGAGTGTCTCGTCGGGGCCCCACAGCAGCGAGATCTGGTCGAACGGCCGGCCCCGCGGGTCCACGACCACGTTGCCGCGCCACCGCTCGTCGATCAGGTCCTCCCAGGTGTCCGGCAGGTCGTCGGGGCTGACCGCGTCGACGTTGTAGCCGAGGCCCATCGCGATCCGGTGAATGCGGATCATGTTCTCGGAGTGAACCAGGTCCTCGGGCACGCCGTATTGAGTCCAGTCGATCTCGGTGTCGGCGACGCCCTCAGCGGTCAGCGCGGAGAACACGTCCGCCTGCCCGGCCAGCAGGTCGGCCGGCAGGTCCTGACCTGCCAGGTAGGCGGTGAGAACCCGCTGCGCTGCGTCGTCTGGCGTCATCTCCTGCTGCTGTGGCTGGATGTCCGGGTACTCCTCGTTGAAGGCGGCGTAGACCTGCTCGACATTCTCCGGATTGTGGTTGTGCCAGTGGACGAAGCCGCCCTCCTCGGCTCCGGCCGCACAGATTTCCTCCTGGGTCATCGGCTCGTCGCTGCCGGTCTCCTCAGCCGCTTCCTCTTCCTCCGCGGCCGAGTCCTCGGCTGCCGTCGACTCCTCGTCGTCCCCGCCGCCGCAAGCGGTGAGGACCAACGCCAGGATTGCCGGAACCACCAGTGGCGCGCGCAGACGTCTCACCGATGTGCTGGATCTCATGGTCGTTTCCCTTCTTCCGCACGAGTTTCGCATTTCCTTCTTTCGACATGTCAGTTAAGCGACCTGCCGCAATGTTCCCGGCTAATATGAATCGTCTTGTTGTGTTTTCCGATTACTATTCACTGGTCCATATGCGGCCCATCTCTCGGCCTATCTCCAAGGCGGCCGTGGCATCCTCCTCGGTCTCGACCGTGACGATCTCGGCACCTTCCGGTGCGGCGGTGGGGACGGTGTCGTTCGACTTGAACTCGAGATCGTTGTAGATCTCCTGCCCGACGGTGCTGAACCAGATCGCGTAGCAGCGCGCGGCGTTGATGTTCGGCGCGTCCTTGAGCACCAGGTTGTACTGGTCCTCCGTGGAGACGACGTCAAGATACTTGATCTCCAACGGGAGTCCCTCCGCCTGCTGTTCGAGCGTCTCAGCGGAGCGGCCGCCGGTGGTCAGGTCCGCCTCCCCGCTGCCCACGGCGACGAGCCCGGCGGTGCCGCCCTCGATGACCAGGGGAGCCACCACGTCCTTGAGCCGCTCGACGTAGTCGATGGCCTGATCATGGCCCCAGACAAGAGAGATCAGGTCGAATGGACGGCCCCGGGGGTCCACGATGACCGATCCCCGCCAGCGTTCGTCGACCAGTTCCTCCCAGGTATCCGGGAGTTCGTCCTCGTCGACGGCCTCGGTGTTGTATCCCAGGCCCATAGCGATCCGATGAATGCGGATCATGTTCGCGTCATGGACCAAGTCCTCTGGGACGCCGTAATCGGGCCAGTGGACTCCGGTGTCGGCCAGACCTTCGGCGTTCAGCTCCGCGAATACCTCCGCGCCGCCGGCGGCGATATCCACGCTGGGCGGTTGCCCGGCCAGATGCTCGGTCAGGATTCGCTGGGCCGCTTCATCCGGGGTCATGTTCTGCTGCTGCGGCTGAATTTCCGGGTACTCCGAGCTGAAGGCTTCGTAGACCTGTTCCATGTTCTCCGGGCCGTGGTTGTGCCAGTGAACGAACCCGCCCTCCTCAGCGCCGAGCGCACAGATCTCGTCCTGCGTCATCGGCTCGTCGGGCTCGGACGCGGCGGCCGCCTCGTCCTCGGTTGCCTCGTCCGAGGCCGTGTCGCCGGCTGCCGCGGTCTCGTCATCGTCCCCGCCGCAGGCGGCCAACGTTAATGCCAGGATCGCGGAGACCACCGTCGGAGCGACGTAGGCGCGTTGTCCCCGGATGGTTCTCATACCCATGTCCTCCTTTGCGTAGCGACGGCGCCGGGAAATGGGCCGCGGACGGGACACTCAGCCGGCTTCCTGGCTGGATTCGTGCTTTCTCACAGAGCTGATCACCGCGTCGAGACGCAGCACGTCCGCATACTTCTGGTCCATGTCGAACAGGTTCATGGCATGTGACGCCTCATGCCGGTCGAATACGCACTCCTCGGGGACGATGACGCTGTATCCGTAAGACCGGGCGTCGACGACCGCGGCCCGTACGCAACCGCTCGTCGATTCGCCGGCCACAATCAGCGTGTCCGCGTCGAGATAGTTCAGGCAGGCGAGCAGCGGGGTGCCGCAGAACGCGCTTGGTGCTGCCTTGCGGATGACGAGCTCACCGTCAACCGGTGCCACCTCGTCGATGATCTCGTAGCGGCGCTGATATCTGTCGAAGGCTTCGGGATCCGTGGCAGGGTCTGGCGTCGAATGCCGAGGCACGTTCTTGCTCCGCCGCGGGATGTCCTTGGAGGAGGTGACGTGCACGACGGGAATTCCGGCCTGCCGGCATTCCGCGAGCAGCGACTGGATGTGCGGCAGCGCGTTCCACGCGGCCAGCCCGCAGCTGCCTGGCCAGGTCCGCACCGCCTCGACGAGCGGTAGGGGTTCGTCTCCGAACGCCCAGCGGTACAGGTCGATCAGCAGCAGCGCGGGACGAGAGAGAGCGGGTTCCCGCGCCTCGGCGGCCGAGTCGGTCCCGGTGACGGCGGCCTCGATGGCGAGGTGTTCCCGGTCCTGGTCAGTGAGAAAGCGGTCCCAAACGCGGTCTGCCATTGCCTCCTCCTGGTGACGGCACGCCACTGCGCCGCCACGGTGCAACTAGGTGAGTTGAGTACCTGCGCGGTCGAACCGGCGAATGATGATCGCCAGGGTGAGCGTGACCGCCACCATCAAGGTCCCGAGAACCGCGGTGTCGGCGGTGTCGGCTTGTAGATCCCAAAAGGCCCATACCAGGGTGGAGATGACCTCGGAGTTCGGTGTGAACAGAATGAGCGCCAGGGTCAGGTTCTTGATCGACAACAGGAAGACCAGAAGGAAGCCGTTCAGGAACGCGGGTAGGACAAGGGGCAGCACAATGCGCCGGATCACGGCCCACCAGGCTGCTCCACTTACCGCGCCGGCCTCCTCGAGTTCGTTCTTGACTTGGGCGATGCCGGCAGTCATGAGCCGGGTCGAGATGCTGATGTACTGCGTTCCGAGCGCGATCGCGATGATCCAGACGGTGCCGTAGATCGGCAACGGCAGGACCAGGTAGATCAGCAGGATGCTCAGGCCGATCAGGACGCCTGGCATGGCGTGCGGCGTGAAGGCCAGCACGTCCAGGACGTAGCGCGCCCGGCTCCTGGTGCGGACGAGGATCCACGACACCAGCAGGCCCAGGACCATCGCCCCAAGTCCTGCGGCGAAGCCCACCTGGAGGGTGTTCCACAGCGCGTCGTGCACCCGGGGATTGCTGAGCACCTCGGCGTACTTCGCGAACGTGATGCGCGAGATCGACTCCGCGCTAGGGACGGCGTAGAACGGCTGGATGCTGGTCCAGATCATGACCAGCGTCGGCAGCAGGAAGGCGACGACGATGTACCCGAGCGTCAGGAGCAACGCCGGTGCTTTCCAAGCGCCCAGGCGGAGCCGGCGCGGCTGATAGCTGTGACCGGTGATGGTCGCGAACCGCTCCGACCGGCTGATCACGCGGTTGTAGATGATCAGTGGCACGATGGCGACGATCAGCAGCAGGATGGCGTAGGTGCCGCCGACCCCGTAGTTGGGCAGACCTCCTGGCGGCTGTGCCTCGACGAACACCTTCGTGCTCAGCACCGGAATTCCGCCGCGCAGGCCGAGCACGAGCGGGATGTCGAACGACTCGATGACCGACACGAACTGGTAGACCAGCGCGCTCAGCAGGGCCGGCGTCAGCAGCGGAAGGCTGATTCGGCGCATGACGGTCGGGTACGGTGCTCCCGAGGTCGCGCCGGCGTCCTCGAGCGCGGCGTTCATTCCCCGGAAGGCGGCCGCGACGAGCAGGTAGGTGATCGGCACGAGCGTGATCCCCTGCACGAAGATCATCCCGATCAAGGAGTAGCCGTTGAGCGGCCCCGGCCCTTCCGAGGAGACGAACGGCAACCCCCGCAGGGCGATATTGATCAGCCCGTTCGTGGGGTTGATCAGCAGCGCATAGGCAATTCCGGCGATCACGTTCGGTAGGCCGAGCGTCGCGATTATGATCACGAACAGCACGTTGCGCAGCGGAAGGTCGGTCCGCTCGATGAGCCACGCGAAGGTGATGCTGAGCGCGAAGCTGAGCGCCAGCGAGCCCGCCGCGAACAGGAAGGTGTTCCACAGCACCGTGTAGGTGCCGGGGTCGGTCAGCACCTGTATGTAGTTGTCCAGCGTCCACTCGGATCGGGGCGAGAACGGCAGGGTGCCCTCGGTTCGCTGGAACGTCGTGGACAACAGCATCAGCACCGGCCCGAGGACCAGGTAGATCAGGATGCCGATGACGACGATGATCGCGACGGTGCGAGCCTGGATGTTCAGCAGCCGGTCGACCGCGTTGCGCAGCGCTCCTCCGCTGGGCGGTGGCGGCGGAGCGGGTTGGGCCGGTGGTGCCTGAGTAGCGGTCATGAGTCGACCCTGGCGAGCTGGCTCAGCCGGCGGCTGCCGACCCGGACTCGCGGCTTGCCCTCGACGGAGAAGGTGCGGCACTCGGCGGGCGGCAGTTCCACCCAGACCCTGTCGCCCCTGTGCAGCTTGATCCGCGACGATGTCTGGGCCTGCACCAACGTGCCACCGACATCGATGTAGTACTCGACGGACGTCCCGGTGAACAGCCCGATGCCGATGGTGCCCTCGTACGTGTTGGGAGCGTCCGCCTCCCGCGGCGACTCGGTATGCAGGATGACGTTCTCTGGCCGGATCGCCACGATCGCGGACTGGTCGGGCTGGAGTTCGCCGTCGCCACCGCAGCGCACCTCGCCGAAGTCCGTCTCTACCGTCACGGACTCCGGGTGGCCGGCGTCCTTCCGGCAGGTGCCGATGAACAGGTTGGTCGAGCCGATGAAGCTGGCGACGAACTCGTTGGCAGGGTGGTGGTAGATCTCCTCTGGCGTGCCTTCTTGCACAATCTTTCCCTG
>CAZMXH010000002.1:0-33381 GCA_964570165.1 uncultured Actinomycetes bacterium | reverse complement strand
ACGTTGACGCAGAGTATGACCGCGAGGGCGAGGTCGGTGCTCTGAAAGTACGAGATGACGCACCGAGACACATGCGGCCAGACCTGGTCGTACATAGGCGAGGCCAGAGAGCGCGGGCGGACAACCTTATGTTCATAGAGGTGAAGCGGAGATGGCGGCCCGAAAACGTTGATGTGCATGACCTCGACAAGGTCGTAAGCGCAGTAGCACGACACAAGTATCAGATTGGCGTTGCGCTTGGATTGTGCCGCCAGGATGCACCCCATCGCTTCTTCCCAGCCTGGACTGTGTACGGTTGGGCTTCCTTGCGGCAGAAGTTGATAGTCGAGTCTGACGCTGTATTCGACAGTTCAGCGCTCAGCCAACTTGAAGTAATTGCTAGGAACGGAACGGCCCAGCTGGCCTAGCGTTGCACGGCGCCCATCGGGATGTCCAGGTGTAGCGCTCGATTAAAGTTGGCGCGGCAACTTGAGAGGATCCCGTCCGAGAGCACATCGCTCGCCGTGTGTGCAATCTTGGCTAAGACGACAAGTTTCGTTTAGATGGCGGCCAACGTGTAAACAGGACGCTGACAAATTTGAGACGGCGGTGGCAATTCCGCTGGGCAGGCGGCGCTTCACCTCGCGACGTACGCGGACCGGGTGAGCCTGGTCGTGCGGGTGAATCGCTCAGCACCAGCATATCGCAGTACCTCGTCCGGCAAATAGACCCTGACGCCGAGAATCGACGTCAGGCTGGGCACCCGAGTCGTGGACGCCGTCGGCGAGGACCGGCTGGAGGCGGTGGTGCCGACGGCTCTTCGAGCTGGGAGACCGTCGAGAGCGGCGGGGCTGTTTGTCCTGATCGGATCCCGGCCGCGGACCGACTGGATCTCGTCGATCATGCGCGACGAGGCCGGCTTCATCCTCGCCGGTGACGAACTGCTTCGAGGTGAGAAGCCGCCGCCGGACTGGCCGCTGAGGCGCCGGCCTCTCCTGCTGGAGGCGAGCATCCCCGGAGTTTTCGCGGCGGGGGACATCCGGCACGGGTCGATCAAGCGTGTCGCCGCGGCGGCGGGCGAAGGGGCAACGGCCGTCTAGCTACGCCACAAGTATCTCGGGGGAGACCCTTGCCGACGCTGAAACCGCCGTGAAACCGCGGTAAAGCCCGCATGCCGCACGCTCGACGAGGTCGTGGCAACCAGTGCCACCCCGAGCGAAGGAGTGAAAGTGACGACAGTCACGTCCTCGCCGGCGATCTCGGTGAGCGGGCTGCGGAAGTCGTTCGGCGACACCGTCGTGCTCGACGACATCGGTCTCGAGGTCGCCCAGGGAACGGTCTTCTCACTGCTCGGCCCCAACGGCGCCGGCAAGACAACGGTGATCAGAATTCTGTCGACGCTGATCCGGGCCGACGCGGGGCAGGTTCGTGTCGCCGGTCACGACGTCGTCGCCAGGCCCGACGACGTACGGGCCGCCATCGGCGTGACCGGGCAGTTCTCGGCGGTCGACAACCTGCTCACCGGCGAAGAGAACCTCATGCTGATGGCCGACCTGAACCACCTCGACAAGCAGGAGGGGCGCAGGCGCGCTCAGCGGCTGCTCGAGCAGTTCGATCTGGTCGATGCGGCGAAGAAGACGGTCGCAACCTACTCGGGTGGGATGCGGCGCCGGCTGGACCTCGCCATGAGCCTGGTCGGCGACCCGCAGATCATCTTCCTCGACGAGCCGACCACGGGTCTGGATCCGCGGAGCCGCCGCACCATGTGGCAGATCATCCGGGACCTCGTGTCCAACGGCGTGACCATCTTCCTGACCACGCAGTACCTGGAAGAGGCCGACGAGCTAGCTGACCGGATCTCGCTGCTCGACCACGGAAAGATCGTGGCCGAGGGCACGCCGGACGAGCTCAAGCAGCGCGTTCCCGGTGGACACATCCGGCTCCGGTTCGCTGACCCGCGAGGGTTCGAGTCGGCTGCTCAGATGCTGAACGACGCCGCCCGGGACGAGGAAGCACTTGCCCTGCATGTTCCGAGCGACGGCAGCCTGCGATCGCTGAAGAGGCTGCTGGACCGGCTTGAGGACGAGTCGATCGAGGTCGACGAGATGACGGTGCACACGCCGGATCTCGACGACGTCTTCCTCGCGCTCACCGGACATCCAACCGAAGAACAGGAGGTTGCGGCGAAATGAGTACCCGCACACATGCGATCCGTGACTCGGTCACGATGCTGCGCCGACAGCTCAAGCACGTGCTGCGCTACCCCAGCGTCATGGTGCTGCTGATCGGTATGACCGTTGTCTTCCTGCTGTTGTTCGTCTACGTCTTCGGCGACACGATGGGCAATGGTCTTGGCAGTGGCCGGGGCAGCGGTCTCGCCAATGGCCTCGGCGCTCCCGCTGGTGGCAGAGAGGCGTACGCCAACTACATCGCGCCGGGCATCCTGGTGATGGCGGTCGTCGCGGCTGTCCAAGGAACGGCCATCTCGGTCGCCATGGACATGACCGAAGGCATCGTCACGCGGTTCCGCACCATGGCGATCTCGCGGGCGTCGGTGCTGACCGGGCACGTGCTGGGCAGCCTGCTCCAGACCCTGGTGGGCCTGGTCGTGGTCATCGGCGTGGCGATTCTGGTCGGCTTCGAGCCCAACGCGACGGCGGTGAAGTGGCTGGCCGCCGCAGGGTTCTTCGTCCTGTTCTCACTGGCGATGATCTGGCTTTCGGTAGCCCTCGGGCTGGTGTCGAAGACGGTGGAAGGAGCAAGCAACCTGCCGCTGCCGCTGATCGTGCTGCCCTTCCTGAGCAGCGGTTTCGTGCCGGCCGAGTCGATGCCGGCAGGGCTGCGCTGGTTCGCGGAGAACCAGCCGTTCACCCCGATCATCGAGACGGTGCGTGGCCTGCTGACGGGTACGGAGATCGGCAGCAGTGGCGGCATCGCCGTCGCCTGGTGCGTGGGCATCGCGCTTGCCGGCTACCTGTGGGCGAGGAAGCTCTACAACCGTGATCCGTCCGCTGTCAATCGCTCGTTCTCGAAGGTCGCGAGCGGAGCGTAGCTAGCGCCGCGGCCCGCAGGCCGTCGTGATCGAGACCGGCGTACGAGGACACCGCGTCCTCGTACGCCGGCCTGTTCGCGCTCTCCGCGGCTTCGCGCGCGCGGGCGGCCGACATGGTCGGCTGGAAGTTCCGGAGGTAGCCGAACCGCTCGGCCAGGGCGATCATCCGCACCCCACACGCCGTTGCGCTCTCGTCGCCGGAGGCGACCCCGCGGTCGAGTTGGACCATTCCCAAGGCCAGCAGCACCGCGCCGTAGATCGGGAACGGCGCCAGCAGCGGCTGCGACGGCCCCGCCGCTTGCGCTAGCTCGCTGGGCAGGTGCTCGGCGAGTTCGGCGACGGTCTCCTCCACCAGTTCGAGCGCCCCGTGGTGCGCGTGGGCGACCACGGCCGCCGCCTGCGTCTCCCGGAGCAGCGGGTGGAGGAACAACGATCGGTCGATCGAGGCCACGGGGTCCTCGGCCGGCCGGACTTGGTGGTAAGCACAGCGCAGCCGGGCGACGGTCCGGCGCCACGTCCGTAGGCCGGCCTCGATCTCACCCCGGGCGAGCAGGATCTCGGCACGGACTCCCAGCCCATACTCCGCCGTGCCGAACGTCTCGTACGCCGGCTCCGGCGCGGTGCGGTCCAGCCAGTACGCGGCCTCGTCCACGTCACCGAGTTGGAGGTTGGCCAGCACGATCCACCACCGCGTCCCGACGACGTCGGACCAGATCTCGAGCCGCTCGAGCACGGAAAGCGCCGCGTGCAGGTGCGGCAGGGCCTCAGCGCCTTGCTCGGCGCGCAGGTACAGCTCGGCTATCCGGGTGTGCAAATGCGCCCGTATCCACGGGGAGGCGCGACTGTCGAGCGCGGTGAGCGTCCGCGTCGCCACGGCGAGCGCCCTTTCGACCTCGCCCTCGTTCTCCCAGCGGTAGCCGACAACGTTGCCGGCCATCGCGGCCAGCAACGGCTCGTCGCTGCTGCTGGCCTCCAGAAGGTCGTCGGCTTCGGAGGTCAACAAGATCGCAAGCGCCCGGACCGCGGTGTCCGGCTGAGCGACCGGCAGCCGGCGCAAGGCCGCGAGCGACCGCAGCGCCCGGGGCCCCTCGGTCATGAACGTGTAGGCAGTGGACGCCACCAGCGCGGTCCGGGTCGCCTCGACGAGCTTCGGCTCCGGCCGGTAATGGGACAGCAGCCAGTTCGTCTCATCGACCATGGCGCCCAGCCGTTCGATGCGGGACTCGACGCCCCACAATGGGCCCAGAACCGCCGTCGCCGCCGCGACCGTCGCGGCATCCGACTGGGTGAGACCCTGCCGCAGCGCCTGGATCAGGTTGTCCTGCTCGGCTCGTATCCGCATCATCGGCGCGTACGGGTCGTCTCCGAACGGCGCGTCGTGGTGGGTTCTCGCGAACTCCTGCACCCACGCGGCGAACCCGGTGTTCACGTCCTCGGTCTCACCGGCCAGTTCCCGCTGAGCTGTGCTGAACTCGCGCACGGTCTCCAACATCCGGAACCTGGTGCCTGACGGGGTGTCCGCCACCCGGAGCAGCGACTGGTCGACAAGCCGTTCCAGCACCAGGATGGCGTCACGGTCGCCGAGCATCGCCTCGGCCGTGTCGGAGGTGAACCCGCCTGGAAAGACCGACATGGTGCGCATCGCGGCCTGCCCGGCCGGTTCCAGCAGGTTCCAGCTCCAGTCGACGACCGCGTGCAGGGTCTGGTGCCGTTCGGGAGCATCCCGCGCGCCGCCGCACAGGAGCGTGAACCGGTCGTCGAGCCGACGGGCGATCTCGGCCACCGACATCGCCCGGACCCGCGCGGCCGCCAGCTCAACCGCGAGCGGCAACCCATCGAGGTGGCGGCACAACTCGGTGACCACATCAACGGGCAGCTCGACCCCCGGGCGTGCGGCCCGGGCGCGTTGCTCGAACAGCTCGACCGCGGTGGACAGGTCGAGCTCCGGAAGCGGGTACACCGACTCGGACGACAGATCGAGCGGGGTGCGGCTGGTGGTGAGAACCCGAAGCTCGGTTGTCATTGCGGCGAGGGCCTGCACCAGGTCCGCCACGCCGCCGAGGACGTGCTCGCAGTTGTCCAGCACGAGCAGGGTCGGACCGGTGCCGACGGCGTCGACGATGCCGGAGATCGGGTCGGCTGGGACGGCGCCGCGGCCGGTCGGCCCGCTCCGTGAGTCACCGACGCCGAGGGCGGACGCGACCTCCCTGGACACATCGCCGTCCGCCGTGACCCCGGCCAGCCCGACAAAGTACGCGGCTCGATGCTCCGACCGCCGCAGCACCGCATGCGCGAGGCGCGTCTTGCCGATGCCGCCCGGCCCGACGATCGACGTGACGCGCGAGGTGCGCAGCAGTCGCTGAACCGCCTCGATGTCGCCGTCGCGGCCGAGCAGCGGGTTGGGTTCCTGCGTGACGCCGCGCCGGACCGGCGGCTCCGTTCCGCGCAGCAGTTCCAGGTGCAAGGCCTGCAGCGGGGCGCCCGGGTCGGCCGCGAGCTCGTCGCGCAGCGCGCTGCGGTATCTCTCGTACCTGGCCAGCGCGGCGGACGGGCCGGATGTGGCAGCCTCGCACCGCAGCAGCTCGAGCAGCAGTTCCTCGTCCCGAGGACGCTGCGCGGCTAGCTCGGTCAGCGGCTCCACCGCTTCGGAGTACCGTCCCAGCCGGGAGAGCGCGAGCGCGCGGCTTCGCTGAAGCGAGCGGTACGTCGAGGCCCGCTCCGCGCGAAGCTGCGACACCGGGTCGTGGACCAGGTCGTCCTGGACGGGCGCGCCGTCCCACAGCGACAGCCCGGCTTCGGCCTGCGCAAGCGCGGCATCGTGATCGCCGCTCCGTGCGCATTGGGCGCTCGCGGATGCACGGAGCAGGACAGCGGAGGTGTCCACCTGGTCTTCGTGCAGGGCGAGGCGGTAGCCGGTTGGTGTGGTGGCGATGATGTCGGAGCCGAGTTGGGAACGGGCGCGGGAGACCAGCACCTGTAGCGCCTTGGTCGGGTTGTCGGGCTGCCCGTCCTGCCAAAGCTCGTCCACGAGCCGAGCCGTGCTAACCCCGGTGTGCAGGTCGCTGGCAAGCACTGCCAGCAGGCTGCGCAGGGCCGGGCTGGTGATCTGCGTTCCGCGGTACGAGACCTCCCCAAGCAGCCTCAGCTCCAAGGTCACACGTCGAGACTAGCCAGGCCGGTCACGAACCTCAGCCGCTGAGGTCGAGCGCCGCGGCCAGGTCGGCTTCGCTCGGGTTCCGCAGCACCCTCCCGTCACGCGTGATCACCACCGGCGTTTCCTCGGGGCTGACGCCCAGCCGCTGGAGAAGCGCGGACGCGTACTCGTCGGTGTCGAGGTCGAGCCACGAGTGCGTGACGTCCCAGGCGGCCAGGACCTCACGGAGCCGCTGGGTGTCGGAGGACGCTCCAGATCCGACGATCTTTGCCGTCGTCTGTTCGATGAGGTACGAGCGACGGAGCAGGTAGGTCCGCAGGACGACGTCTCGAAGTTGCACGTCGGCGTCTAGCGCGGTCCTGAGACGCTCAGCGGGGACCGCTAGTACCTCTGCGTCCCGCACCGCCACAGGGGTCAGGAGCAGGGCCTGGCCGCGGAGGGTGCCGAGGCCGCCCAGGAACCGTCCGGGCCCGTGGACGGAGCGAACCCGGTTGTCCTGGCCGTAACCGTCGACCAGCGCCAGCTCACCAGAGATCACCACGACGAACTCGCCGTCCGGCTCGCGGTCGCCGAACAGCGGCTCCCCCGCCGCCACTCGCCGCCGCTCACCGAATCGGGAGAGGGTGGCGATGTGGTCGGAGCTCAGGCGGGGGAAGGCACCTACGTCGTCTGGCGTCTCCTCCAGGCCGTCCAGGACCAGCGGTGCGTTGTTCGGGACGGGTGCGCGCAGCCGGCCAACCGCGGGCACGCCGGGTCCTTCTGGACGGGCGCGCGGCGCGCCTGTCGGGCCATCGACGGCGGGCGGCGGCTGCTCGCCGGTCAACGCCGCCGCGAGCGCCTCCTCGTCGTATCGGCCGACCTGGCGGCGGCCGTTGACGAAGAAGGTGGGCGTGCCGGTGGCGCCGCTGGCCTCTGCGCTGGCCACGTCGTCGCGAACATGGGCGCCGTGGACTCCGGTGCCGAGTTCGTGCGAGAAGCGTCCGACGTCGAGGCCGAGAGCGGCGGCGTGGGCGAGCAGGTCCGGCGGCTCGAGCTGGTCGGCGTGGGTGAACAGGCGGTCGTGCATCTCCCAGAATGCACCTTGAGCGGCTGCGGCTTCGGCTGCCTCGGCGGCCAGGATGGCATTGGGGTGCACGTCGGCAAGCGGTAGGTGCCGGAAGACGTAGCGCAGGTCATCGCCGAAGCGTTCCATGAGCGCGTCGACCGTGCCCGTAGCTCGGCCGCAGAACGGGCACTCGAAGTCGCCGTACTCGACCAGGGTGAGGGGCGCGGCGACCCCGCCCCGGATGGGGGCGCGCGCCGGTGGGCCGGCTGGCGGTGCGTTCGCCGCGCAGCGCGGCCGCCAGCCGGAACACCACCCAGCCGGCTAGGGTCGCGAGGACGGCGCCGAGCAAGACGCCAACCGTCGCGGCGTCCAGCAGTTCGGTGCTGGTGAACGCAAGGTTGGCAATGAGCAGGGAGACGGTGAAACCGATACCGGACAGGGCCGCGCCGCCGATCACCTGTCCTTCGCCGACGCCCTGGGGCAGCGGGCCGGCGCCCAGTCGAGAGCTGGCCAGGGCCGTGACACCGATGCCGATGGTCTTGCCTACCACCAGTCCAGCCACCACGCCCCACGTGACCGGTGAGGTCATCGCGTCGCTGAGGACGCCTCCTCGGAGGCCGACACCAGCGTTCGCGAGGGCGAACAGGGGGACGATGACGTAGGCGACCGCCGGGTGCAGGAGTATTTGGAGCCGCTCGTTCACGGACACCGACCGCTGCAATGCGTTGCGGACGGAGTAACCGACGTCCGGAAGCGGCGACTGCTGAAACGCGCGGAACCGCGCAGCGACCTGCTCGACATCGGCGCGGCGCGCGGGACGGGCGCCGATCAGCAGGCCGGCCGCCATGCCGGCGATAGAGGCGTGCAACCCGGATTGGACGGTCGCCACCCAGAGCACCAGGAACAGCACGGCATAGATCGACGTCCGCCACTCGCCGCGCAAGGACAACAGCCCGATCACTGCCAGCGAGGCGCCCGCGACGCCGAGCGCCACCGGATCGAGTGAGCTCGAGTAGACGACGCCGATGATCGCGACGGCGACTATGTCGTCGAACACGGCGACCGAGAGCAGGAAGATCCGCAGCTGGGTGGAAATGGCCGGCCCGACGATCGCCAGCGCACCCAGCACCAAGGCCGTGTCCGTGGCGATCACGATGCCCCAGCCGTTGGCCGCCTCGCCCGATGGGTTGATCGCCAGGTACAGCAGCGCCGGGGTCGCCATGCCGCCCAGCGCGCCGAGCACCGGAACGATGATGCGTCTTCGCTCGGTCAGCTCTCCCATCGACAGCTCGTGCCGCACCTCGAGCCCGATGACCAGGAAGAACAGGGCCATGAGGCCATCGCTGATCCAGTGGCCCACGTCCATCGACAGCACCGCGCCGCCGATCTGCACGCTGGCCTCGGCGTGCAGCAGGGACTCGTAGCTGTCGGACCACGGCAAGTTGGCCCACGCCAGCGCGACCACGACGGCAGCAATCATGATTCCGGCGCTGCCCGCCTCCGTCGCCAGAAACCGGCGCAACGGCTCCCGCATCTGGGCAACCAGCACCCGCCGCTCCGGCCGCGAGCGGTCCTGGCCGGATGCGCCGTTTCGGTGCTGTCGCCTCGTCACGTCAGTTCTCCGGGTAATGGCTGTACCTCCATCCCTGCACGACAGATGCGTCGTCGAGGATGCACTCCCGCTCGACGACGCACGCTCGCCTGTATCACTACGGTAGGCGGCGCCAACCATCGTCCACGCGAGCAGCGCCCCCGCGCTCGAGGCCAAGCCGTAGCGGGCCGAAGGGAGGACGCTCACTGCCGGAGGCGAGGGCGCCCCGACTCGCAAATAGCTTCCTTATTGCCGTTCCAGCAGCAATAAGGAAGCTATTTGCGAGTCGGATGGGTGCGCCAGGCGTTGCTGATGGGCATGCGGATGTCCTGACCGAAGGCGCGAGAGGTCACCTTCACCCCCGGCGGGGCGTACCGGCGGATCCGCTCGGCGCCGGCGATGCGGTGTAGCACGTACTCGACCACGCCGGGCTCGTGCCCAGCGGCGACGATGTCGGTCAGCCCCTCGCCGTACTCGATGTTGCGCTGCACGATGTCGTCGAGCACGTCGTAGCCGGGCAGGGCGTCCGAACCGATGCGCTGGATCGTCGACTCACGGCGCAGCGTCCGCGGCGGGAACACCGGGCTTCGCTGCTGCCGGTGCTCGGCGAGTTGGTACACGAGCGTCTTCGAGCAGTCCTTGAGCGGCGCGAACCCTCCCGTGAGGTCTCCGAGCAGGGAGGCCTCGCCGATGGAGATCACGCTCTTGTTGCCGGTCGCCAGCACGAGGTACCCGCGCTCGTTGAAGATGTCGCCGAGCACGGCGGCGCGCATCCTGGCATACCGGCGCTCGCGCTCGTGCGGCGAGTCGGGCACACGCCGCGCACGCGCGGGCCCCGGTACGTCCGACGGCTCGCTCGGCATGCTTATCGGCACGACCTCGAAGAAGATGCCCAGGTTCTCCGCGAGCTCCCGCGCGTCGGCCGTCTCGGTGTCCGCCGTGTCCGGGGACGGCATCGCCAGGGCGAGCACCCGGTCCGTCCCCACCGCGTCGGCCGCGAGTGCCGCGGTCACAGCGGAGTCGATGCCTCCCGATAGCCCAAGAGCGATTCCCTCGAAGCCGTTGCCGAACACGTAGTCGCGGAGCGCCGTCACGATGGCGTGCCACACCGCCTCGATGTCGCCCATCGGCTCCTTGGGCGCCGCGGGGACGACAGGGGCCCGATCCGGGGTCGGCCGGGTGTGCACGTTGGTCGCCGGGTTGCGTAGCGACCGCGGCGGCGCGACCTCGACGTCCAGCCAGAACCGGTCCTCGGCGAACTCCAGCCCGCGGTGCAGCAGGGTGCCGTCCGCATCGACCACGATCGAGCCGCCGTCGAACGCCAGCTCGTCCTGGCCTCCGCACAGGTTGACGTACACCACCGGCACGCCGTTTCGACGGGCCACAGCCTGAGTGGTCGCGAGACGTCCGGACGCCTTCCCCCGGTGGAACGGCGACGCGTTCGGCACCAGCAGGATCTGCGCGCCTGCGGCGGACTGCGCCTCCGGCGGGCCGTCGGCCGACCACGCGTCCTCGCAGATGGACACGCCTGCGACGACGTCTCCGATGCGCCACAGCTTGTCCGGCTGGTTGCCTGGTACGAAGTGCCGCGCCTCGTCGAACACGTCGTAGAACGGCAGCAGGACCTTGTGGTACTTGCCGCGGATCTCGCCGCCGGACAGCAGGGCGGCGCAGATGGCCACGTCGCGCGGACGGCTGTCCCACGACCGTTGCGGCTGCACCCGGTCGATGGTGCTCACCACCGTGGTCGTACGCCCTGAGTGCAGGGCAAGCTCGGCGAGCGCCCGGGCGGCGTCATCGACGAATTCCCGGAACAGCACCAGGTCACCGAGCCCGTACCCGGTGAGGACCAGCTCTGGGAGCACCAGCACGTCGGCCTCGGCCTCGTGCTCGGCCCAGTCCATGGCGGAGGCGATCCGTTCGGTGTTGCCGTGCAGGTCGCCGACCCGGTTCGGCAGCTGGGCCACGGCGATGCGGAGGTGGGTCACCTGAACTCCAATCTGCGTTGGGGCCGTCGTCACCACCCGACGAACCGGCCTACGAGGCGCTGCGGGTCGATTCCCTCCAGCTGCCGCTGGAACAACCGGTAATAGGCCAGCTCCTCGCGGGACCGCAGCGGCGGGTCGATTACGTCCCGCTCGGACTTGAACTCCTCCTCCGAGACGATGGACCCGTAGTACTCGCCGAGCACATCCCGTGCGCCGGTGCCGCGGCCGAACTGAGCCTTCGGCCGCCATAGCACCTGCTCGGGCAGCCACCCGTGGAACGCCTTGCGCAGCAGCCACTTCTCCATCCGCTGGCCGCTGGACAGCTTCCACTGCGCTGGCAGGCTGAGCCCGAGCTCGACGACGTCGAGATCGAGGAAGGGTGTCCGCGCCTCCAGCCCGGTCGCGCCGGCGACCCGGTCGACCCGCTGGAGACCGCCGATGTGCAGGCCGCGGATGGTCGCGAGCAGCTCCTCGTGCAGTTCCTCCACGTTGTTGATCCGGCTGTAGTAGCCGTAGCCGGCGAACAACTCGTCCGCACCCTCGCCGATGAGAACGACCTTGACCGAGCGCGCCGCGAGCTTGGACACGAGCAGGTTCGGCACCGAGCTGTGCACCAGCTGCGGGTCGAACGACTCGATCACACGGATTACCTCGGGTACCCAGTCAATGAGCTCGTCGTCGGTGTAGATGCGCTCGTGGTGGTCGGTGCCGAGCTTGGCGGCCACCTTGCGCGCCGCGCGGATGTCGTCGCTGCCGGCCAGCCCGACCGCGAACGTCGGCAGCTGCCAGCCCTGGCGGTGCGCGAGCCGGGCCGCGATCGCCGCGACGATGCTGGAATCGAGCCCGCCGGACAGCAGGATGCCGACCGGCACGTCGGCGGCCATGAGCCGTTCGACCGCCGCGATCAGCCGGTCCCGGATCATCGCCAAGACCTCCTCCGACGGCTCGGCGTTGGGATCGCTGCTGGCGGGTGGTTCGACGGGTTTGACCTCGGGCAGGCTGCGGAACTCCCGGAGCCCCTCGTCCGGTGTCCACACATGACCCGGGGGGAAGGGCTCGACCGACGCGCGGCGGTCGGGGTCGAACGCCTTGAGCTCGCTGCCGAAGATGACCGTCTCGTCATGGCGGCTCCAGTAGAGCGGCGCGATGCCGATGGTGTCGCGCGCGGCGAAGAAGCGTCCGTCGGTCGTTGCGCCGGCGAACGCGAATGTCCCCCAGAGCCGGCTCAGCGCCTGCAGGCCGTCCGCTTCGAGCAGGTGGAGCGCGCTCTCCTGGTCGGCGCGCGTGCGGAAGACGTAGCCACGCGCTTCGAGCTCACGGCGCAGCCGCCGGTAGTTGTACACCTCGCCGTCGCCGACGAGCCAGTACAACCCCTTCGGGTCGCGCAGCGGCTGGGCACCGCCTTCAAGGTCGACGATCGCCAGCCGCCGATGGCCTAGCCAGGCGTGTTCGAATTCCTTCCACCCTTGCCCGTCCGGACCGCGATGCGACAGCCGGTCAAGCATGCGTAGCCCTTCGAGCGGGTCGAACGCGCCGTACGCCGCGACGATGCCGGAGATCGGTGCCTCACCCCCAGTGCCAGTGCCTGGCTCCCATGCTAGGCGTGCGCGGCGCCTCGCGGTTGCCGTGTGGCCCAGACCACGTAGTTCTTGGGGTAGCCCCGATCGGTGTACTTCCAGGCGAGGTCCAGCCGGTAGAAGAAGCTCGCGAGTAGCGGCGCGGCGGCGCGTACCGTCCCGACGGCCGGTGCGGCCAGCCACCATTTCCAGCCGCGTCCGGCTCGTGCCACCCGCTTGGGGAGGAACCGGCTCATGTGCGTGAACTGCAGGCCGACGGTCGCGAAGTAGCCCTCCACCCAGTCGATTCGGTCGACGGCGAATCCGGAGTCGGCGAAGAGCTCACGCAGCGCGTAGCTGGTGTAGCGGTAGTAGTCGTAAGGCTTCTGGTGGGGCTGGAAGAAGAACGGGCAGGTGCACAGGACCCGGCCGCCGTCCTTGGTCACGCGGGCGACCTCACGGAGTACGGCACGTGGGTCCGGGACGTGTTCCAGCACCTGATTGCAGATGACGCGGTCGAACCGGCCGTCCTCGACCGGCACGTCGGTGAGGTCGCAGACGTACGTGAGGTCGGCGTAACGACGGTCGAGCAATGCGATGTCCGCGGTCTCGTATCGGGCATGGGAGAAGAGGTCGCGATACGGCGCCCTGCCCGCGCCGGCATCCAGCACCAGCATTTCGGGTTCCGTCAGCCGGGCGAACTTCGCGTTGTACCGCCTGATCCGGATCCTGGACGGATTGCCGACCCTTCGGGCCCGGAACGACCCGGGAATCTTCACCGGTCCACCGTAGCGGGATGGTGCCGTTGGCCGTGGCCAGCGAAGCTCGTCACGGCGCGTTGCCGCGCGCCCGGGCACGCGTCTCGCGGTAGCTCACCGTCTCGTACCCGATCACGGCCCACAGCGCGGCTGAGACGCCGGCAAGGGTCACGAGCGTCGGCAGTGCGGTGGCCACCGGGGTGAGCACCAGCAGGCTGGCAGCGAGGACGAGCCGGGGAAGGCTCGCCGAGCGGGAGGTACGCAACTGCAGCGCGACGTGCGCCAGCAGGTAGATGGCGGCACCGCCCAGCAGCGCGAACGCGGGCGTCGTGGGCAGCGGCTCCCCGACGTCGGACAGCCCGGTCCCGAGACCGACGGCGATCAGGACGACACCCGCGACCATCGCAAAGTGCAGGTAGGAGTACGAGTCGCGGGCCAGGGCGTTACGCTCGCGTCCCTCCGGTGTGCGCAGCAGCGTCTGCTCGGCGGACGGTGCGATCACGTCGAAGTGCAACCACCACAGCGCGGACGCGAGTCCGACACCCAGCGCCCCCGCAGCGATCACACCGGCCGTGACGTCGCCCTCCGCGCCGACGCTGAGCGCGACGATCGAAACGCCGAGGGCCAGGATGATGATCCGGCCGTGCCGGTCGGCGAAGTGCTCGGGGACGAGCTTCCAGCCGGCGACGCCGAACAGCCCAGGGCCGCCGAAGTCGATCAGTATGGTGAGCGCCCAGAGCAGCGCCTGCGCGACACCGCTGAGAAGGGCCGCTCCGGCCAGCAGTCCGACGGCCACGGCGGAGCTGACCGCGATGCTCCACACGGACTGCCGGAGTGCTGGGTTGTCCCTGCTGGCGAGCACGAACAGGGCGATGTGGGCGGCTCGCACGACGCCGTACGCGATGGCAAAGGTCAGGGCGCGCCCGCCGAATGCCTCCGGCACCGACAGCGCGACCACCAGCATCGCGGCCATGGTCGCGAACATGACGAGCCGCACCGGTCCCTCTTCGGGGTCCACGACGCTGGTCAGCCATGCGTAGCCGCCCCATGCCCACCACAGCACCGCGAGCACCAGGAGCCCGTGCGCCACCCCTTGCCAGGTCAGCTCCGTGAGCATGAGCGTGGTGCACTGCGTGAAGCCGAGCGCGAAGACCAGGTCGAAGAACAACTCGAGGGAGCCGACCTTCGTCCGTTGACGCGGCGTCGCGCGTAGCCGGGGCGGTCGGTTCACGTGCACTCCTCCGAGAAACGTCGGGAGCCGCCTAGTAATAGAAACGTCGGGAGCCGCCTAGTAATGAAGCATCCAGGCTGCGCGGCCGTCTGGTAAAGCCCCGACCAGTGCGGCGGAGACTGCGGAAGGGTACGGCGGGTTCAATCCGGACATTGTGACTGTTCCGATCCGGCCACACTACGCTGGCCGGTGTGGTGTCGCTGCGAAAGCCTGTGGGCGGCTTGACGCAGCGCAACTGGCGGTTGCTTGCCGCGGTCGCCGTGCTTGGCCTGGCGGTCGCCGCCGTCGATCAGGTCACGAAGTACTGGGCGATCTCCACCCTCTCCGGCCGTGAACCGGTGGCTGTGGTCGGGGACCTGATCCAGTTTCGGCTGGTCCGCAATGCAGGCGCCGCGTTCTCTTTCGCGTCGGGTCTGACCTGGCTGCTCACCCTCCTCGTGGTGGTGGTCGTCGTGGTCACCATCCGTGTCTCGGCGAGGACCGGCTCGCGGGGGTGGGCGGTGGCGCTGGGACTCCTCCTCGGTGGCGGAGTGGGCAACCTGGTCGACCGGTTCTTCCGGCCGCCCGGGTTTCCCCGCGGCCGGGTGGTCGACTTCATCGACTACGGCGGGTGGTTCGTGGGAAACGTGGCCGACATCGCGATCGTCGCGGCGGTGATCCTCATCGGTGTGCTGACAGCTAGCGGCATCCGGGTCGACGGCACGGATGCCCGTGGTGAGCGGAGCCGAGAAGACTGACGCCGCTGTGCCATGCGGCGTCGGAAGATCGAGTGACACCAGATCACCCAGACGCCCTTGACAAGTGATCAATGCGGAATGACGATCATCGCATTCCGCTAGTTGGGGGAATGAATGTCGGGCGGCCGCGACCACCAAGGTCTGCTCTTCCACATGCAGCGGGTGCTGCTCGGTAGCCAAGCGGGCGGCGGTCCTTGACGATCTCCGCCGCGACCGCACGAGGTCGGCGGAGCGAGTTGCCGACGGATCGTGGGCGATCGGCGGAGACTACTGGCCAACCGACGGCTCCTGGACGCCGACGCCGGAGATCACAGCTGTGATCGGCACCGAAAGGTTCGCCCAGGCGTACCACTCTCTGGGCGACAGCTTCCGCAGGTATCCGCTTACTAACGGTTCGCACGACTCGCGCTCGCCTCGCTGATCCCACTGTCCACTCGCGGCCCCGGGGTATGGCGGCCGCGGTCGTCGGCGTGCGCGTGGGTTTCTCCGCAGCGGCGAAACCCACTGCCGATGATCTAGCTGTGGTTACGGGACAATGGCCTTCCCGGTAGTAGGAGCTGTTGTAGCACGGCCGCGGCCGCTCCATAGCCTTCCGGCGGCTCGCATCCGGAGCCTTCGCGGGCCGCACGACAAGGGCGTTGTGGGAAGGGATGCAGGTTGGACGTCGCCTCGCTCAACTCTTTCCTGCTTATCGGCGCCCTCGTCGTGGTCGGGGCAGTGGTGGCGGTGCACGCGAGCCTGCGCCTCGGACTGCCGAGCCTGGTGCTCTACCTGCTGATCGGCGTCCTGCTGGGAGAGGGCGTCGTCGGCATCGAGTTCGACGATGCGGCGCTCGCGCAGACCCTGGCGTTCGGCGGGCTCATTGTCATTCTGATCGAGGGCGGGCTGACGACCCGGTGGTCCGACCTCCGCCCTGCGCTCGGACCAGGGCTGTCGCTGGCCACCGTCGGGGTGGGAGTGAGCACCGCCGTCATCGGGGTCATCGGCCACTACGTGCTGGGTCTGGACTGGCGGCTGGCCGTCCTGCTCGGGGCCGTGTTCGCCTCCACCGACGCGGCGGCGGTGTCCTCGGTGCTGCGGCGGCTGTCGCTGTCGCGCCGACCGGTCATCACGCTCGAGGCGGAGTCGGGTCTCACCGATCCGCCCGCGGTCGTCCTCGTGACTATCGTCAGCGTCGGCGAGCTCGCCGAACGAGGCCTCGCGATGGTCGCCCTCGACGTGATCTATCAGCTGGTCGGCGGGACCATCGTTGGCCTCGTCGTCGGGTGGGTCGGCGCGCAGGTTCTCCGAAGGACGACGTTCCCAGCCTCAGGTCTGTACCCGCTCATGGTGATGACGCTGGCCGTCATGGCCTACGCGGCGGGGACGGCGGTCTCGGCCAGCGGCTTCGCGTCCGTGTACGTCGCCGCGGTTGTGCTGGGCAACTCACACCTACCACACCGGGCCGCGACCCTGTCCTTCGCCGAGGGGCTGGGCTGGGTCGCGCAGATCGGCTTGTTCGTGATGCTCGGCATGCTGGCTTCACCGGCCGCCGCGCCCGAGGCGATCGTTCCGGCGCTCATCACAGGCGTCGGGCTGGTGCTGCTCGCCAGGCCGCTCGGCGTCCTTGTCTCGTGCCTCCCGTTCAAGATCCCGCTTCGAGAACAGGCCTTTCTGTCCTGGGCGGGATTGCGGGGGGCGATTCCAGTAGTCCTGGCGACCATCCCGCTGGCTCAGCAGCAGCCCGACGCCTCCTGGCTGTTCGCCGTGGTGTTCATCGTAGCGATCGTGTTCACGACGCTGCAGGCGCCCACATTGTCCCCGGTAGCTCAGATGCTCAAGGTTAGCGGGGACTCTGAGCCGAGGGACGCGGATGTCGAGTCGGCCCCCCTTGACGGGCTGGACGCGGACCTGGTGCAGTTGCGGGTGCCTGAGGGGTCCAAGCTGCACGGCGTCGAGGTGGGTGAGCTCAGGCTGCCGAAGGGCGTATCGGTTGCGCTGGTCGTCCGGGAGAACCGCAGCTTCGTGCCAGAGGCCGGAACACGGTTACGGCACGGCGACGACGTGCTCGTCGTCGCGCCGCGTGCGCTGCGCGACATCACCGAGCGGCGGCTGCGGGCGATCGGCCGGCGCGGCCGACTCGCCTGGTGGTACGGCGAGTGGGGACGCGAGGACGAATCGTCGGAGTAGTGGGTCAGCACGGCGGATACTGCGTGATCGTGCTGTCCGGCTCCGGTGTCTCCGTGCTGTCCGGGTCTGGCGTTTCCGTGCTCTCCGCATCAGCCGGCGCCTGGGGGCCCACCTGCTGGAACGACTCTCCGACTACTACGTCGATGGAGTCGTCCTGCCGCTTGTCCTGTAGGAACACCGCGCCGGGGAACTGCGACATGACGAGCGCGACGTCTGCGCCCTCCGCCGCTGCACGGATCTCGGCCACCCCAGAGACCGAACGCCGCTGCGGGTCGTTCGCGACGTCCAGGATGACGTAGCCCTTCTCGCGCAGTTCGCGCGCCACCTCGGACGCGAGGCCGTTGATGGACGTGCCGTTGTACACGTTGAGGTTGACCTCTTCAGGAGGCGGGGCGTCGGTCGGCACCGGCATCGCGCACTCGGGTGTACTGACCACAACCTCGTCGTCGGTTTCGGCCGCCGGCTCGGTGACGATGTTCCACGCATACCATGCCGAGCCCGCGACGAACCCAGCGAGCACCAGAAGCGTGATAGCTGTGCGCAGGTGACGGTGGCCGCGGCGCATGGGCTTGACGTCATGGTTGACCGGCGGGTGCACGGGCTTCGCGCCTCCGTGGTGGTGGTTGTGTGCGTGAGCCTAGTCAGGACTCGTCGGGTTCGCTGGCCAAACTCAACACCCTGGCGTGAATGACCGGCCGTTGTTGCAGGGCGGCGCGAAGGGCTCGGTGCAAGCCGTCCTCGAGGTACAACTCGCCCTTCCACTCCACGACGTGAGCGAACAGATCACCGTAGAACGTGGAGTCTGCGGCGAGCAGCGTTTCGAGGTCCAGGGTGCGCTTCGTGGTCACAAGTTCATCGAGCCGGATCTGGCGCGGTGGTAACTCCGACCACGAGCGAAGGCTCGTCTCATGGTCAGGGTACGGGCGCCCGTCACCAACTCGCTTAAAGATCACCTCGCATAGTGTATTGGGTTCCTCTGACTCCGCAGCCCCGCGCCGCCCGCCACTGCCGCCGACGACGCCGGCAGCCTCTAGTCGACAGCGCAAGGACCGTCGAGCCGCCCTGCCGTGATGCAGGCACAATCGAACGTTCGCCCGGCACCCAGCGGCGGCGGCCGTGTGCCCGACGCTAGGATCATCGAGTCAGGGACTTGGAACCACGTGCGGCGTCGAGCCGTCGGTTTCAGTCCGGATCGCCGCCGTCGTCTCGGGCCAGGCTCGCTGCCTGTGTCGCGGAGCCGTCCTGTCCGCGCCGGCTGCAGCAGACAACGAAGCTCTGGGAGCGCACTTGGACGTCGAGGCTTTCAACGACTTCCTTCTCGTTGGGACCCTCGTTGTCGTCATTGCGGTCATCGCCGTACGTGTCAGCATCCAGTTCGGCATGCCCAGCCTGGTCCTCTATTTGCTGATCGGGGTGTTGCTGGGGGAATCCTTCCTGGGTATCCCGTTCGAGGACACTGAACTCGCGCAGGGGCTGGCGTTCGCCGCCTTGATGATCATACTTGCCGAAGGCGGGCTGACCACACAGTGGTCGGACTTCCGTCCTGCGCTCTGGCCAGGCCTGACACTGGCCACCGTCGGGGTGGGAATCAGCACGGCCGTCATAGCGGTGATCGGACACTACCTACTGGGCCTGAACTGGCAACTGTCCGTCCTGCTCGGAGCGATCTTCGCGCCCACGGACGCGGCGGCGGTGTTCTCGACGCTGCGAAGAGTCTCCCTGAAGCGACGAACGGCCAACACCCTCGAGGCCGAGTCAGGGCTGAACGATCCGCCGACCATTGTGCTCGTCACGGTCGTGAGTGCGGGCGACGTGGCCGAGCGTGGCATCGGCTTCGCCGCGTTCGAGATCGTCTACCAACTGGTCGTCGGCGCAGTGGCGGGCGGTGCCGTCGCGTGGCTGGGTGCTGCGGTGCTGCGGCGGACCGCACTCCCCGCGTCCGGCCTGTACCCGTTGATGGTCATGACGGTTGCCGTTCTCGCGTACGCCAGCGCCAGCAGCCTCGGGGCGAGCGGCTTCGCCGCGGTATACGTCGCCGGACTGATCCTGGGCAACTCGCGCCTGCCACACCGTGCTGCGACGCGGTCCTTCGCCGAAGGGCTGGCTTGGGTGGCGCAGATCGGCTTGTTCGTGATGCTGGGCCTGCTGGTATCGCCCGGTCAGCTGCCTGCGGCCCTGTTCCCTGCGCTGGTTGTCGGCCTCAGCCTGACTCTGCTCGCCCGCCCGCTCTCCATTCTGATCTCCAGCACACCGTTTCGTATTCCCATCCGTGAGCAGGCCTTCATGTCGTGGGCGGGCCTGCGCGGGGCGACTCCGATCATCCTCTCGACGATCCCGATGACGCAACAGATCGAAGGCTCTGAGCTGTTGTTCGCCGTCGTGTTTCTGGTGACTGTCGTCTTTACGGTGCTACAGGCGCCCACCTTCCCTTGGGCGGCTCGCCAGCTTGGGGTGAGCGGTGACGCCGAAGCGCGCGAGGCCGAGGTGGAGTTCGCACCCCTCGAGCGGCTCGAAGCCGACCTCATCCAGCTCCGGGTGCCGCCGCAGTCAAAACTGGTCGGCGTCGAGATCGGCGAGCTGCGGCTTCCTCAAAGCATCTCGGTTGCGCTGATCGTTCGGGGAAGTGAGAGCTTCGTACCTGGTCGCCGGACCAGGCTGCGACCCGGGGACGAGGTTCTTATCGTCGCGCCTCGTCCGCTGCGCGCCGCTACCGAGCGCCGGATTCGTGCGGTCGGCCGGGGCGGGCGCCTCGCGGGCTGGTTCGGCGAGCAGGGCACCAACGGGTAGCCCAGGTGGAGGAAGGGAAACGGCGGTCGCCGGCCGGCCTAGTCGGCGGCGACAACGGCCAGCCCTGCGTCGGCCGCGGCATCGTACGCGTCGTCGATCGTGACCACGTCTCGGCCGGCACGCTGTAGCAGCGACGCGGCGATGGCCGCCCTGTGGCCGGCTGCGCAATGGACCCACACTGGCCGGTCGGCGGGTACTTCGTTGAGCCGGGCGGGCAGTTCGTGGATCGGCACGTGCATGCTGCCGTCCACGAACGAAATGCGACGCTCGTCGTTGCGGCGGACGTCCAGGACAGCGAGGGCCGGGTCGTGGCCGCCGAGCTTGGCGGCAAGGTCGGCAAAGCTGGCCGTCCGGATCTGCTGCAGTGGATCGTCGGCGGCCCACTCCTCGGGGGCGCCGGTGGCGGCCGCCGCCGGCCGGTCGATCCCGATGCGAGCCATGTCACGCTGCGCCTCGGCGACGTCGTCGGGGGTCTCGCCGAGCAGAGTCACCGGCGTGCCCCATGGGATCAGCCAGCCGAGGTAGGTGACGAAGCTGTCGCTCAACGCGAAGTTGAGCGTGCCCGGTACGTGCCCAGCAGCGAACGCGGTGCGCGTGCGCAGGTCGACGACCCACTCGCCGGCCTCGATGCGCCGGCGCAACTCGGCTGGATCGGCCCGGTGCGGCGGTGAAAGGTCGATCGGGCTCGGCCCTGCGACGTTGATCGGGGCCATGTGCGCGTAGTAGGCCGGGTAGGCGTCCAATCCCGCGAGCAGGTTGGCGACGAACTCCTCCTCGTCCTGTGTGAGCACCGGGTTGACGCGTGCCTCGAGAGCGATCGTCGACGAGGTGCCCTCGGACTGGTTGACTGCACAGAAGCTCCCGAACCCGTGGGTCGGATAGACGGGGGTGTCGGCGGGCAACTCCCGGGATAGCCGGTGAGCCGAGGCGTGCTGGTGGCGGGCAAGCGCCTCGGCGTGCTCCCAGCCGAGCAGGTCCGTCCGTCCGGTCGAGCCGTACAGCAGCGAACCGCCGGTGAAGGCGGCCAGCACCTGCCGCCTCATCTCGAGCGCGTACGACAGGTGGGTGTAGGTGTGCCCGGGCGTGTGCAGCACACGAATCCGCATCCGCCGGCCGGACTCCAGCGCATCACCATCCCGCACGGCCAGCCGGTCGTAGCTCACGTCGTCGTCGGCCGACACCACGTACGCGGCGCCGACCTCGTTGGCAAGTACGTAGCCGCCGGTCACGTAGTCGTTGTGGACATGCGTCTCCAGCACGTGGGTGACCCGAAGGCCGCGCGTCCTCACGACCCCTAGGACCCGGTCGATGTCGCGCTGGGGGTCGACCACGATCGCGTGTTCCCCGTCGTGCGCAACGTAGCTGCGATCTCCGAGCGACGGGGTGTCGATCGTGACGATCTCGACGGCCGATGCGCCCAGGTTCACCGTCTGCGTACCTTCCGGTTGGCCTCAACTGCCTACAATACCCCAGAGGGTATTCATGCAAACCTAGCCGCCGCCATCATTGATCTGCCCCATGATGTGGCGAGTGCGCGGCGGTGGCGGTGTCATCTACCCTCCGCCTGTGCGCGACGTGAGGACGCTGCCGAAGGCGCACCTTCATGTGCACCTCGAAAGCGCCATCCGGTGGCAGACGCTGCGCGAGATCGCGGCCGTGAACGGGGTCCAGGCGCCGGCTCACAGGACCGGTGTGTTCGACGGGTTCCGGCAGTTCGCCGACCACAACGCGCTCGTCCGCGCCTGCCTGCGCCGTTGGGACGACTTTCGGCGGGTCGCGCTCGAGTTCTGCGAGGACGAGGCCGAGCAGGGCACCCGGTACGCCGAGGTGACGTTCACCGCGGCGTCTCATGGCGAGCGGGTGGGCGATCCGCAGATGCCGCTGGAGGCCGTGCTGGCCGGGCTCGACGAAGGCAGGGCGGCGTACGGAGTCGACTGCCGCGTCATCCTCGACCACTCTCGGCGGCGGTCGGTGGAGCGGGCGTGGCGCACGTACGAGTTGGCTGTGGAGTATCGCTCCCGCGGTGTGGTCGGTCTCGGCGTAGCCGGCGACGAGGCTTATCCGCTCGAGCCGTTCGCAGGCATCTTTGCGGCCGGCGCGGACGCGGGGTTGCACGTCGTGCACCATGCCGGTGAGACGGCCGGACCGGCAAGCATCCGGGAGGCACTGGACGTTGGCCGGACGGAGCGCCTGGGCCATGGGATCCGCGTCCTCGACGATCCCGGCTTGGTGGCCGAGGTACGGGAACGCTCGATTCCCCTCGAGGTGTGCCCGTCGTCCAACGTCGCGCTCGGGCTCGTCGCCGATCTGGCCGCCCATCCGCTGCCGCGGCTGGTCGACCAGGGGCTCGTAGTGACGCTCAACACCGACATCCCGGCCATAGCGGGGACCTCCCTGGCGCAGGAGTACGCCCGCGCCCGGGAGGTGTTTGGCTTCGACGATGTCACCGTCGCGTCGCTGGCGCGTGCGGCTGTCGACGCGTCGTTCGCGCCCCCGGACGCCAAGGCGGATCTCCGGTTGCGGATCAGCGACTGGCTTGAACGTGCATGATCGGGGTGACTCTGGTGAGTCCAGGGAGTCACTGATTTCACCTCGATCATGAGAGGGCTGGGACAACCGCTGCCGTGTGGCACGCAGTGGCGGGACATTTGCCACTACGCGATGGCAGCAGCCCGCACAGAATGAAGGTATGGCATTGAACTCCCCGGGAGAGGGGCGGAACGGCCACCGTCCACTTCCCAGGGCCATAGCGTGGCGGGCAGTGGGTCGCAGCGTAGCGGCGACCGTCGCGATGCTCGGACGCCTGCAGATCCACCAGCCGCACGGAAATGTGGGTCGGATGATCCAGTTCGCCGACGGGACGGCTGGAAGGGTGTACCGGGAGACGGTCGTCGAGCAGCCGCCGGTCGACCCGTGCGTCCTGGTGGTTTCGTTCCGGCTCAGAGGTGTGCGGGGTCGAGGGCACGTCCTGTTCCGGATCGAGAGCATCCTCAACACGCCGCTGTTCGTGGGCTTCCCGGGCTTCGTTTCGAAGCTCTGGCTGTCCCACGACGACAACGGCGCGTACCGGGGGTTGTACGAGTGGGACGGCGCGGACCGGGCCGAGAAGTACGCCCGGTCGCTGTGGCGAGTACTAGAACTGGTCAGCGAGTCGATCGACTACATGGTTGTTCCGGACATGCGGCGCGACGATGTGTTGGCCGACCCAGGCCTGCTTCACGGACACCGGCTGGATGAGGACACGGCATGGTGGCGCGTGGTCGCCGCGGCCTGAGGCTCGACGCGGACGTGCTGGTCGTGGGCGCCGGCCCGGCCGGGCTCGCTACCGCGCTGCAGGCGTACGACAACGGCGCGTCCGTCCGTGTCGTCGAGCGAAGGCCCGAGGCCTTCCGCCCGTCGCGGGCCATGATCATGCATCCGCGGACGCTCGAGAGCCTTCGCCCGCTGGGAGTGACGGACGACCTGCTGGACAGGGGCGACCGTGCGCCCACGGCGGAGCTACACCTGGGGCCTAGATCCGTGACCGTGCAGCTCGCCGACGTGGCGCTCCGCGACACCGCCTTTCCTCACCTCACACTGCTCCGGCAGATGGACGTCGAGGAGGTCCTTGCGAACGCGCTGAAGCAGCGCGGTGTCGAGGTGGAGCGGGGTGTGGAACTGCTCGACGCCGCCGCCGCCGACGATGGCTCGGCGACCGCCACACTCCAGCGAGACGGTCGGACGGAGGAGGTGAGCTGCCGCTTCGTCGCGGGCTGCGATGGCGCGAACAGCACGGTGCGGCGCATCGCGGGCATCGGCTGGCGCGGCGGCTCGTACCGCGAGGAGGTCGTCCTCGCCGACGCCGAACTCGACGGTCTCACCCCGGGTCGGCTGCACGTGGTGGCCGGGCGCCGCGGTCTCGTCTTCCTGTTCGCGCTAGGAGAGGGCGCAGCCTGGCGGATACTCGCCACCCGTGCGGGACGGTCGACCGACACGCCGTTCGGGCAGCCGGGGCACGAGGTGCCGCTGCCCGAGGTACGGCAGCTTCTTGCCGACGCGGACCTGGACGTGACGGTCCGCGAGCTGCGGTGGTCCGCGCAGGTGCGGCTGCAGCACCGGCTGGCGGATTCGTTCCGCCGCGAGCCGTTCTTCCTCGTGGGCGACGCCGCGCACACCCACTCGCCGGCAGCGGCGCAGGGCATGAACACCGGGATCCTGGACGCGGTGAACCTCGGCTGGAAGCTCGCGTTCGCCGCTGCCGACGGGCAGCACGCTGGCCTCCTGGACTCCTACGAGCTCGAACGCCGGCCCGTTGCGCGGCAGGTGCTTGCGCTGACGCATCTCGTCTTCTTCGCGGAGGCGTCGACCCATCCGCTGCCCGCGTTCCTGCGCGGGACGCTCGTACCCCTTGCCGCCCCGGCGCTCCCGCTCCTGGTACGGCAGCGGCCTCTGATGGCGGCGGTCGTCCGCATTCTTTCGCAGCGCTGGGTCCGCTACCGCGGCAGCCCGCTGTCGGTGGACGGCCAACCCACCGGGCGCGGTCCGCGTCCCGGAGACCGACTGCCCGACGAGGAGGTCACCCACGGGGGACGGCGGGTCCGGCTGCATGAGATCACCGCGCGCCCAGGTGTGCACGTGCTGTTGCGCCGCGACGCCTCGGCACCGGACCTTCCGGCGGCCGGGAATCATGTCGTGCTATACCGCATCGACAGCTGGCCGGGGGACGGGCTGCTTGCCGTTCGTCCCGACGGCCATGTCGGCTTCCGCTGCGGCTATTCGGATTACACGCAACTCGGGGATTGGCTGGATCTCGTCGGCGCACGTTGAGCCCGTCGTCAGTGGCGATCTTGCCTTCGGCATGGTGTCCCAGCATGTTGGGGAGGTGTTCGGCCATGATTCGAGGGCTCCTTGACGCCTCCCCGGTGCGTGTCGGCGGTACGGAGATGCGATCGAGAAGCGATAGGCTCGATAAACGAGACATCACAAACTGATATGCCATTTCCCCGCCGCAGTGGGAGTAGTGCGGTGATGGAGAACCGGGTCGGCCGGGCATGGGCCTCGATTCATGCCCTTGCGAGTGTCGAAGGAACGGAAGCGACGGTTCGGCACGCTTGCCTAGCGTGTGTGCAGGCGGTGGGCGCCTCCGGCGCGGGGCTGGCCATGACGCACGGAACGGGTCTGCTCGCGCCGATGTTCGCCACCGATGCGCACTCCGAGGAGCTCGAGGAGTTGCAGTTCACCCTTGGGCAGGGCCCCGGATTCGACGGCGCTGGCTCGGCGGGTCCGGTGCTGGTCGCAGACGTGACGGCGCCGGATGCGCGGCGTCGTTGGCCGTTGTTCGCGCCCGCGGCGACCGAGCGCGGGTTCTATGCGATGTTCGCCTTTCCTGTGGCTGCCGGAGCCGCCCGCTTCGGGGTGCTCAACCTGTACCGGCGTTCAGCGGGACCGCTGAGCTCCGATGAGCTCGCGGACGCGCTGGCGTACTCCGACGCGGTCTTCGCCCTCGCGCTCTACGACCGCGGCGGCCTACCGGCCGATGTCGACGTGCTCGGGGACGGGACCTTCGCCGACCATCACGCCGAGGTGCACCAGGCGGCTGGCATGATCAGCGTCCAACTCGGAATCTCTGTCATTGACGGTCTCGCCCGCCTTCGTGCATACGCTTTTGTCAATGACCGGGCCCTTGCCGACGTGGCTGCAGACATCGTTGCGAGACGGCTGCGCTTCAGCCCCGACGAGCCCGGGCCCACCGGCGGTTCCGGACCGAACCGGCCGCTGAAGGACGGCAACGGGGCTGGCTAGGTCCCTGAGACATTCGGAGTGAGGATGAGCAGTACCGAGAGTCGAGTCCGCGAGACCTTTGTAGAGCTGGCCGACACCCTGGTCGATGAGTACGACGTGATCGACTTCTTGGACATGCTCGCCGGTCGGGTCGTGGAGTTGCTCGACGTCACCGCGTGCGGGTTGGTCTTGGCCGACCACAACGGCCGGCTCAACATGGTGGCGGCGTCCACCGAGAGCGCCCGGGTGCTCGAGCTGTTCCAGTTGCAGAACGACCAGGGACCATGTCTCGAGTGCTATCGGGGTGGTACCCCGGTGCGATGTCCTGACCTGGGGGACGCCGACGATCGCTGGCCACAGTTCGCTCCCGCAGCACGTGACGCCGGCTACGCGGCGGTCGAGGCCATCCCCATGCGGCTACGGGACACCGTGGTCGGGGCCTTGAACGTCTTCAGCGCGCGCCCCGGTGTGTTGAGCCCTGAGGCTGGCGCGCTCGGGCAGGCCCTCGCGGATGTGGCCACCATCGGGATCCTGCATGAGCGAACCATCCGCCACTACCAGGAAGTCACCGGTCAGCTCCAGACCGCCCTCAACAGCAGAATCCTCATCGAGCAGGCCAAGGGTGTGCTGGCTGAACGCCTCAACGTCTCCGTCGATGACGCCTTCGCAGCACTACGGGACCATGCCCGCTCCGCCAACCAGCGGCTGCACGACGTCGCTCAGGCGGTCATCGACGGCGCCGTACACATCACCACTGTTCAGTAGACCCACCCAGCCCCACGTTGTAATCCCAAAAGCTAGTTGTAATCACAAAAGCTAGACGTAGCTGCGTCGAAACGGGTAGAGTCGCAACTTGAGTCGCTCCAGTCCCCGGCGGCATCGAGTGTCCGCGCGAACCTTCTCGCGACTTGGCCGTGCTGGAGGAACGACATCGGCTTCAACCAGAGTTCCCGATCCGTCGCAAGACGCCACCATCAGACCTGACCGCTCTCTGCGGGCTGCGCTGCCATCGAGCCGTGCGTGCCCTTGGTGCACCGCGGGGGAGTGCGCCGAGGGAAGCCACGCACCGCCGATGTCGGCGCAGCCCGCAGAGGACGGCACAAAGGGGCCTCACATTGACGACGGGGACAGGTACATCTACGGAGAACACCGAACCATCGCGCGACGACGCGGGCCGCGGCGCCGCCGCGCTCGAGGGATACGACGACATCGTGCAGCAGATGTACACGGCAAGCCTCGATCTGCACGCCGCCTTGGCGGCGCTTGACGGCCACCGCGGCGCGGATCGGATCGACCAGGCGATCAATGGCTTGGACGACGCCATCACCACGCTCCGCCTGGTCGCTCCATGGCCGTTCCGGGGACATCCGGAATGACCGGATCCACGTGGCCGATTCCGGAGCGGGCCACGTGAAGGTCAAGCCCCAACGTGGGCCACCCGCTGACAGCGGTACGGGTGACTCGTTAGCCTGCGCGGCATGATTGCCTCGCTCGAGGAATGGCGGCGGTTCTTCCTCGACGAGCTCGAGACCAGCGCAGCTGAGATCGAGGCGACCGATGAGGTGCCGGAACCGCTGGTGGCACGCATGACCGACCTCGGCGTCTTCCGGGCGACCGTGCCGGCCGACTACGGCGGGGACGGCGCGACCCTGCCGGAGTTCCAGCCGTACCTGGAGATCGCCGCCATGGGCCCCGGCTGCGGCCGGATGTTCGCCCACGTCGCCAACGGCTTCTGGCGGCCGCTCGCCGCGTACGGGAACTCCTGGCAGCACGACGTGGTACGGGACATGGCCGCCGGGCGCGCGTTCTGCGCGTTCGCGCTGACTGAACCGTCCGGCGGCAGCGGGCGCGACCTGCACTCCCGTGCAGTGCGCGACGGCGACGGCTGGAGAGCCACCGGCGAGAAGCACCTCATCACCTTCGCCGACCGGGCCAGCCACCTGATCCTCACGGTGGCCACGGACGACCGCGGCGCCGCCGACTCGCTCACCACGTTCCTCGTGCCGCGATCAGACGCGGCCGGACTGCAGATCGACGCTCGGCAGCAGACGATGGGCCTCGCCGGGACCGGACATGGCACGGTGACCTTCGACGGCCTGCGGCTGGATGACGGCTGGCGGCTCGGCGAGGTGGGCCAGGGCCTCGAGGTGGCCTTGTCGTTCCTCGACTACAGCCGGATCTCGCTGGCCACCTGCATGGTCGGCACCGCCCAGCGGGCCATGGACGAGGCGGTCGCGTACGCGCGGCGGCGGGTCACCTTCGGCCGGCCGATCGCCGACCGGCAGGCGGTGCAGGTGATGGTCGCCGACATGGCGACCGAGCTGGCGGCGGGACGCGCCCTCACGCGAGAGGCCGGTGACGCGTTCGAGTCCGGCGCACCGGTCACCGGCACCGCCGCGATGGCGAAGCTGTTCTGCCAGCGCATGGTAGCCCGCGTGACGGATCTCGCGCTGCGGGTCTGCGGCGGCGCCGGGTACGTTCGGGACGCTCCGATTGAGCGCATCTACCGTGATTCGAGAGGCTTCTGGTTCGAGGAGGGCACTGCGGAGATCCAGCAACTGGTGGTGGCGCGGCAGGTGCTCCGGAACGGCTGAACCCCTGATCCGCGGGGAGGTGTGTACGTGCGGTACGTGGAGATCCATCCCGGAACGGTCGCGCTCCACGACGGCGACCCGCCGCGGCCGGCGCCCGACGAGGCGCGCGTGCGGGTCCTCGCGTGCGGCGTCTGCGGTACGGACGTCCACGCGATGCGCGGCATGGTCCTCCCACGCGGAGCCACCTACCCGGTTCGGCCCGGGCACGAGGTTGCCGGCGTAGTCGAGGAACTCGGCCACCACGCCGCCGCCGACACCGACCTGGACATCGGGGACATGGTCGTACTGCACCCGCTGGCACCGTGCGGGCGGTGCCCGGCGTGCCGCCGGGGAGAGGACCAGCGATGCCCTGACGTCGTCACGCTCGGCCTGCACGTGCCGGGGGGCATGGCCGAGCAGGTGTGCTGGCCGGCGTCGCGCATGGTCACCGTGAACGGCATGCTGGCCGCGGAGGCCGCGCTGCTCCCCGACGCGGTGGCCACCGCGTACCACGCGCTCAGCTACGCAGACCTGCCGCCGGACGGCGTGCTGTGCGTCATGGGGGCCGGGGGGATCGGGCTGAACGTGCTCAAGCTGGCCCGGACGCTGTACCCGTCGGTGACGCTCGCCGCGGTGGTACGCAGGGAGGCATCAGCGGAGCGCGTCCGCCGGTTGGGGGCGTTCCCGGTGGTCGGGCTCGACGCTTCGCATCGCACCCTCCGCGACTCCGTAGGGCCGGCGCACACGGTCATCGACTTCAGCGGTGCCCCACGAGCGGTCGGAGAGGCCGTGCGCATGCTGCGCCGTGGCGGACGGCTGATCATCGGCTCGGTGCTCGACGAGCCCATCCTGCTCGGCACGACGGTCACCGGGGTGACCGCCCGCGAGATCAGCATCGTCGGCTCGTACGTGTCGAGTCTGGAGGAGCTCCGGGTCGTGGCCAAGCTCGCCCTGGATGGCGAGATCACGCTCGGCGATGCGGTGTCCCGGCAATACCCTCTTGAGGAGGCGCCGGCCGCGCTGCAGTTGGCTGCGGACCGGCCGCCCGGGTTCGTCCGGGCGGTGCTCGACATTGACGCGGACGGGAGCACGGAGGCGGCCCCATGGATATGACGCGCTGGCTCAACCCGCGCCTGCTCGACGGCAAGGTGGCACTGGTCACGGGTGCGGGCACCGGGATCGGCCTGGTCATCGCCCGTGCTCTGGGCCAGGTCGGCGCCCAGGTTCACCTGGCCGCCCGCGGGACCGAGCGGCTGCAGGCGGCGTGCGCCGCGCTGACCGGCGAGGGCATCAAGGCGTCATGGAGCCAGTTGGACATCCGCGACCCAGAGCGGGTCGACCAGGTCGTGTCGGACCTAGCGGAGGGCTCCGGCGGTATCGACATCCTGGTCAACAACGCCGGAGGGCAGTTCCCGATCAAAGCCGAGGACCTGAGCCCGCGAGGCTGGCGGGCGGTCGTCGACCTCAATCTCAACGGCACGTTCTACATGACGCGGGCCGTGGGACGGCACCTCATCGAGACCGGACGCGGCGGCAAGATCCTGTCGATCGTGTTCAACGTCATGGAGCGGACGACGCAGGGCATGGTCCACTCGGGCGCCGCCCGCGCCGGTGTAATGCATATGACGCGCACTCTTGCCGCGGAGTGGGCGCAGTTCGGGATCCAGGTCAACGCTCTGGGCCCGTTGTACCTGTCGGATTCAGCCCGGCAAGTCTACAGCGAGGACGTCGCCAGCGTGGTGTCCGACGCGACTCCGATGCACCGGTGGGCCAGCGATGACGAACTGGGTATGTGGGCGGTGTGGCTGTGCTCGCCGGCCACCGACTACGTCACCGGCGTCACGGTGCCGGTGGACGGCGGCAACTGGGTCGGCGGAGGACTGGGCTGGCGGGGGACGTCGATACTGCCGGAGGAATGACTCTCACGGCCGGCGCAGCGCCACCACGCAGTTCTGGCCGCCGAAGCCGAAAGCGTTGGCCAGGGCCGCGTCTACGCGCTGCCGACGCGCTTGCAGCGGCACGTGGTTCAGGTCGCATTCCGGGTCGGGATTCTCCAGGTTGATCGTCGGCGGCACGACACTGTCGCGGATGGCGTACGCGCACACCATGGCGGACAGCGCGCCAGCGGCCCCGATGAGGTGGCCGACCATCGACTTCGGCGAACTCACCGCGACCGCGTCGGCAGCGGCACCGAACGCCTTGCGGATCGCGAGCGCTTCGGTGCGGTCGTTGGCCTTGGTCGCGGTGCCGTGGGCGGCGATATAGTCCACGTCGCCAGGGCCGAGCCCCGAGCGTTCGAGGCTCAGCCGCAGCGTCTCTGTCGTGACGGCGGCCGTGGGCTCCGGCGCGGTCACGTGGAACGCGTCGCAGGTGAGTGCGCCCCCGGCGAGCACCGCGTACGGCGTCGCACCTCGCGCCCGGGCGTCGTCCGCCCGCTCCAGGACCATGCAGACGGCCCCTTCTCCGAACACGAACCCGTCCCGATCCAGGTCGAACGGGCGGCTGGCCTTCTCGGGCTCGTCGTTGCGCCGAGACAGCGGCCCCATGTTGGACAGCCCGGCGAGCATGACCGGCGCGATGCCGGCGTCGGAGCCGCCCGCGACGACGACGTCCGCCTCGCCGCTGTCCAGCAGCCGTTGCGCGTCGAGCAGCGCAGCGTTGCCGCTGGCGCAGGCGAGCGCGCCGGCGGTCACCGGACCCTGAAGCCCTAGCGCGATAGCTACCTCGCACGCCGCCATGTTCGGGATCACCGACGACACGTAGTACGGGCTCACCCCGCGCGCACCCTTGTCGAGCAGACGCTGCACGTTGTCCTGGGTCTCTGGTACGCCGGCGACGGCGGTGTTGATGACGGCGCCGAACCTGGCCGGGTCGACGGCGACTCCCTCACTGCCCTCCTGGTCCACCGTTAGCCCCGCGTCGTCGACCGCCTCTCGGGCGGCGGCCACGGCCAGTTGCGCGAACCGCGCCGACCTGCGGGCCGCCTTGCGCGTCATGACGCTGGTGGGGTCGAAGCCGTCGACCTCGCCGGCAATACGTACCGGCAGGTCAGAGGCGTCGAACGAGCGCACGGTGTCGATGCCGGCCCTGCCCGCGAGCAGCGCCCGCCAGGTGTCGGGCGCGGTCAGGCCAACTGGAGTGACCGCCCCCATGCCGGTGACCACGACCTCGGTCACAAGCGCCGTCCTCCTCTGGTCGGGACCGCGAAGCCATGAGCGGTTCTTCGCATCCGCCGCACGACTCCGACCTTGCTCCATACTGGCACCTTGATACGCAAGTAATGACTTGCCTATTCTGCCTTCTAGCGCCGGTTCGGTCGGTGCCGACGTGGAGCCGTCACCGGAGCCGTTGCGAGACAGCAGAGGGGAGATCCAGATGAGCGAGCGCGTCCGTGCACTGTTTGCCGATCGCGACTCGGCGGACGGGCAAGCGGCGTACCAGGCCCTGGTCGAGCTTTTCGAGATGACGGAGAAGCCGGTTGAGTGGGCGTACGACTTCTGGGATCGGCTGCTGAGCGATCTCACCCACCGCGGCGGTGACAAGCGGGCGTTCGCCGCGCAGATGCTCGCTCGGCTGGCGATCAGTGACCCGGACGGCCGGATGCTCGAGGACTTCCCGAAGGTGGCCGCGGTGATGAAGGACGAGAAGACGGTGACCGCTCGGCACGCGCTCCAGTCCCTGTGGCGCGTCGGACTCGCCGGTCCGAAGCAGAAGGCGATGGTCCTGGAGGCTTATGAGCAACGGTTCCGGGAGTGCGCGCAGGAGAAGAACGGAACGCTGGTCCGCACCGACGTGGTCACCGCGCTAGGGGAACTCTCCGAGGCGACCGGGGACGAGACGATCGAAGCGCGTGTGAACACGCTCATCGAGTCCGAGCCTGACGAGAAGCAGCGCAAGAAGCAGCGGGCAGCTTGGCGGAAGGCGAGAGCCTAGCCGAATAGGTAACCGTACCGATGCGGTCCTCCCCGTCCGAGGCGAGTCTGAGGGAGACGACCCGAGGCGGGCGAGAGGAGCGCAGAGGTGACACGCACGGACGAGACCACCATGAGGTGGGTGACCTCCCGCGACGGCACTGAGCTCGCGTGCGAGGCGGCACTCGAGGTCTTCATGCGCGAGGTCGTGCTCGTTCCCGAGAACGAGGCGAAGGCCGTCAAGGCGCAGCCGTCGTGGAAGGCTCGGGTAGCGGCTGCGCACACGATCACGCGGGAGGTCCAGGCACTGTCCGAGGTGGCGTTCGATCCGTCGAGTGCAGCGGCGATCACCGTGCCCGTCCTGCTGCTCACCGGGGCGGACAGCCCAGATCCTGCCGCAGCCGACGTCGAGGCCGTCGCCGCTGCGCTGCCGGATGCCCAGGTCACCGTCCTGGAGGGCCAGCAGCATCTCGCCGACGTGCTCGCACCGCAGTACTTCGCCGAGCAGGTCGCCCGGTTCCTCAGCTAAGGGAGGAACCGGACGACCTTCGGGTCAGTGATCGATCGGCCCGACCGCGGCGCTCAGTTCTTGTTGCGGAACAGGCGCATCGTGATCGGTGCGAAGATCAGGGTGAACAGGCCGCACGCAAGCAGCACCCACAGGACATTGCTGTCGGCCCCGTTACCGTGCATCAGGTCGCGGGAAGCGGCAGCCAGATGCGTGATCGGGTTGACGTCGACGAACCGCTGCAGCCAGCCGGGCATCGTTGACGGGTCGACGAAGACGCTGCTGATGAAGGTGAGCGGGAACAGGATCATCATGCTGACCGCCAGCAGCGATTCCTCAGTGCGCATCAGCAGGCCGAGTGCGGTCCATACCCACGACACGCTGAACGCGAACATGAGCAGGAGGGCCACGGCCGCGACGACCCCGACGACCCCGCCGCCGGGCCGGAAACCGAGCAGCAGCCCGAGGCCGATCACGATCAGCGAAGCGAGCGTGTAGCGGAGGACGTCGCCGAGCAACGCGCCCACGAGCACCGCCGGCCGCCAGATCGGCAGCGAGCGGAACCGGTCGAAGACGCCCTTG
>CAZMXH010000001.1:11555-37625 GCA_964570165.1 uncultured Actinomycetes bacterium | reverse complement strand
GCCAGGCGCGTGCGCCTGGCGAAGTGCCGGCCCGCCCACTGAACGTGGTCAACCGACCGAGCCCGGGGGTTACGCCCAGGCACGGTTGTCCACGGTGTTCTCGTACGTTGCACCGGGCGCGACCATGTCCCAGCTCACCATCCACTGGTACGTGTCGTCGAAACGCTCGCGGGTGTAGGGCCGGGGCGGCGCGAGCAGCAACCTCCAAGCCTGCAGCTCATGAGGTTCCAGCAGCCCCCCGGTCTCCTGCGTCAGGTAGTGCAGGTACGGCATGGGGTCCTCGTGGAACTTCTCCACGGCTCGGGTCTGCGCCCGGAACATCGCCGCCAGCGTGGCGCCGTCCAAGTCGTCGGACGCGGCTTCGCTCCGGCTGGAATGTGACTCGATGAGAATGCGGAACCCCCACTTCTGCGCCACGCTGATCCAGGGCTCCATGACGCAGGCAGCGGCCACGTCGCCGCGCTTCACCGCCTCCAACCGGTCTCGCATGGTGCCCGCCTGCGTCGTCTTGACGTGTTCGCGGGCGAGGAAGCCCTCCATCATCTTCAATGTGGTGAAGTTGGAGCCGTTGAACGGAGTCAGCGCGATGGGCTTGTCCTTGAGCTGCTCCGGCTCGTAGTAGGGAGAGTCCGGCGCGACGACGATCGCGAACTTGGACATCGCGGCGCCGAGCGCAACGATCTTCCGTGGACGGAGGCCGCAGCTGTCCGCTTCGACAGCGCGCTTCATCACGCCCCACTCGCACATCCGATACTGATCGAGCCCGCCGTCGTTGTACAAGGTGTCCAACGGACGGTCGAACATCGCCTCGCGCGCCAGGATCTCCGAGTCGGTCGTGACCTGCGCCATGCCCGGAGCGACGACGAACTGGATGTCCAGCCCTTCGTCCGCGAAATACCCTTCGTCCCGGGCGACGATCACCGCGAGGTCGTGCACGGCGTTCATGATCGCAAGTTGCACGGTTCGGGCTGTTCCCTGCGTGGTCACCGCTGGTCCCTTCGTGTCACGCCGCAATCATCGGCCGCTAAGCTAATACCATTAGACGCTTATGTGCCGAATCTGCGGAATAGCTGACCAGTTCGGCCCATGGTCCTCATGCTCACAGAATCCGGTCGAGCACCCGGCGAAGCGTGCGCCTCAGGCTGCCACCGGTCGATGACCCTGCAAACGTCGATTCCCGCGACGCGCCCGTCGCTTCCCGCCGAGCCCGGCGCTTGGCTCTGATCAGCGACCATGCGATAGAGGCCAGCAGGGCGGCGCTCAACGCTGTAGCGATCGGCTCAACGAGGAGGAACGCGGGCCCGAACAGCTGCAGCGAAAGCTGGAACTGGTGCTCAAGCAATGGCCCGAGCACGAAGCCGATCACCAGCGTCGCGCGGCTGTACCCGTACTTCTTCATGAAGTAGCCCAGGACACCGACGCCCAACACGGTAAAGATGTCTCCGACGTGCTGGGTCGTCGTGTAGGCGCCGAAGAGAGAGATCACCAGGACTGCCGGCGCGATCATCGATGCCCGAACGTACGTCAGCTTCGCGAACGGCTTGGTGAACAGGAGGATGAGCGCCGTCGCGAGGATGTTCGCCAGGATCAGCACGATGACGATCATCCAGACGATGTCCAGGTTCCCCTCCAGCATGTTTGGTCCCGGGTCGACGCCCAGCGAGATGAACGCCGCGAGCAGGATCGCCATGGAGGAACTTCCCGGGATGCCGAACGCGAGCGTGGGCACCAACGCGCCGCCGTCCTTGGACACCGTCCCGGCGTCTGCTGCGATCACTCCCTCGATGTTGCCCTTCCCGAACGGTGGAAGACCCTTGGTCTTGGACGTTCTCGCCACCGCTGCGTACGACATGAACTGGGCGGCGCTGCCTCCAAGTCCGGGCAGAATCCCTACGCCCACACCGACCCAGGAACTCGTCCACGTGGCCCTGAAGTGCCGGAAGACATCCTTGACGCCCTCCCAACCGCCGCCTAGCTCTGTGTCGATCTCGCGCTCGGCGATCCGGCCCCTGCGCCTGAGGAGGTCGATCATCTCGGCGACGGCGAACAGCCCGATCAGGAACGGGACGAGTTGCAGCCCCTCCCACAGGTAGAGCTCACCGAAGGTGAAGCGCGGGACACCGCTGCCCGCCTCCATACCGACGAACGACAGCGCGAGGCCGAGTCCTGCGGCAACAAGACCCTTGAGCAGCGACTCCTCACGGACGTACGCGATTGCGTACAGCGCGACCACGATCAGGACGAAGAACTCGGCCGGCCCGATGGCGAGCACGATCGGCCGCACGATCGGAATCATCACCGCCAGCGCGACGGCGCCAATGACCGCACCCACGGCGCACGCGCCCACGCCCGCGCCGATCGCCCGACCAGCCAGGCCCTGCTTTGCCATGGGATGCCCGTCGAACAACGACGCGACGCCGGTCGGCGAGCCGGGGACTCCGAAAACGATCGACGTGACGGTGTTGCCCGTGCCATCCGTCACGGTCGCCCCGATCAGTACGGCGATCGCGACGATCGGATCCATCCCGAACGTGAACGGCAGGATGACGGCGAGCAGGAACGCGCCGCCCAGGCCCGGGATGATCGAGACGATCTGCGCCAGTATGACGCCCAGCAGGACGAACAGCAGAAGAGTGGGGTCGAGGAGGTAGCTCGCTCCCTGGAGCAGCGGTTCGAACATGGAGCCCTCAGCCGAAGGGGAGGTACGGGGGCAGGATTCCCGGATAGACCGGGACACTCAGCACCTGGACGAACAGGACGTAGACGACGAGCATGACTCCGGCTGTCACCGCAATCGACAGCCGCCATGACTCGCGGCCGTACACCCGCATCAGCGCCAGCATGAACAGCGGCATCCCCACCAGGAAGCCCAGCAGGAAGAACGCGGCAAGGATTGCTGCGAGCCAGCCGAATGCGACGGCCTCCGAGCGTGTCAGCCGCTGATCGGACTGCTCGGCGAGGCCGCCGTGGTCCGAGGTTTCCGCCCTGTCTGCCTCGTCCGAACGGCCCGACGCGCCGTCCACACGCGGGGGCGCGGTATCCGAGGCTTTGGTATCCACCCGCTGTTCCCGGCGGAACTTGACTATCTCGTTGACGAGCACGACCACGGCCAAGACGAACGTCGCTCCGCCGAACGTCAGCGGGGCGAGCTTCACCCGGAAGGGAAAGGCCAGCGAGCCGAGAACGATGTAACCGCTGACGGCGCACAGCACAGCAGCCATCACAATGGGCCCGATCGCACTCGCACGGTGCTTCTGCGCGCGTGGGACGTCCTGCGTGTTTTCAGACATCAGGTGGACCTCCCTGCTTAGCCCGGTTCCCGTCACGGCCTGTGGGGCCCGACCACAAGCGGCTCGGGCCCCACAGGCCGACGGAGTCAGCTACTCCTGTGCACCCTGGAGCACCTCCACGTAGGCTTCGGGAGCCGACACGACGTCGGCCACGATCTCCTCGAGCTCCTCGCCGGAGCGGTAGTTGAGCGGGCGTCCGGTCTCTTCCGACTCGGCGATGAGGTCCGGGTTCTGCATAACCTCCTCGAACACCTGCCGCAAGTACTCGAGGCGCTCCGGCGGAATGCCGGGATGCGTCACCAGCGGCCGGTGGTACCGCGTCATCGCGAGGTGCGCCTGCATGATCTCCGCACCGCCCTCGACGTAGTAAGGCTCGAGATCGGCGATGATGGGCGCATCCGGGAGTACCTCCGCCGGTTCGTCGTCGACTACCAGCAACGGAACCGTCTCACCCGCCTCGTAGGAAGGGATGCGGCTGTCGAGCGAGCCGCTGAAGGCATCGAGGTCACCCGCGAGCAGCGCGAGTTCCATCTCCGAGGAGCCCTCGAAGTTCGTGGCGACGCTCGCGTCGAGACCCAGGGCCTCGATCAGCGCGACGGCGTTGATGTTCGCCGAACTCGCGATGCCGGTCGCCCCGAACAGCAGGTCGTCCGTCGTAGCGAGTTCCTCGAGATTGGTGACATCACTGCCGGCAAGACCGGTGAAGACGGGTACCTCTTGGGCGACCATCCCGATCTGGGCAAGCTCGCTGACGTCGTAGGCCACCCCTTCGGCTCCGCTCAGCTGGGAGCCGGCGGCACCGATGCCGTTGATGATCATAAGCAGGGTCCCGTCCTGCTCCGGATCCGTGACCGCATTGTTGATCATCAAAAGCCCGCCGCCGCCGGTCTGGTTTTCAACCACGACCGTTGCACCGAGTGCCTCTTCGAGGTAGGGGGCAAGCATCCTCATGTAGGCGTCGTAGCCGCCACCGGGAGAGCTACCGACCGCCAAAGTGATCGTGTTGCCTTCGTAGAAGTCGGCGGCTTCGGCCAACGGATCGGCGTCGGCCGCCTCGTCCGATTCACCTTCGGCCTGTTCTTCCTCCGCCGCCGCCTCGTCCGTGTCGTCAGTGCCCGTCTCATCGTCGCCGCCGCAGGCCGCCAAGGCAAGAGGCGCGATCACACTCAAGACCGCGACTCGCAGCATAAAGCCGCGCCGCGTGTTCCGTGCGTTCTTGTGCATTTCTGCTCTCCCAAGTATGAAATCCCTGGTTGAACTCATGCCTTGGCCGCCCTGACATATCTCGGGCTCCCGAGACCCATACAGATGTATACCGTCGCGGACATGATGTCAAGAGTGTGGTGTTTTGCTGCTTCTTCGAATCCGCTATCGAAGGTAATGGCCATAACCTCAATTCACGGCCAGAACGACGCGTCCCAAAGACATGCTGACCACACCGGACGATGGTTAGTTGATCGTCGCGACTCTGGGGTTCCGGCCGGACTCGACCTCGCCTGTATGCTGCTGGATACCATTCACTCCAAGGCAGGCTCCTAACCGAGCGGCGGGGAGAAAGCGCCTGGTAAACAGCCGGTGGCACCTCGCTGCGTGCCCGCACCGCGCGAAATGATGGAGGGAACATGAGCAACCCGGAGCTTCAGGACGGGCGAGGTCCTCGTGCCTGGGGATCCGACGTCATGGTCGACGCCATGCAGGCGCACGGCCTGAAGTACGTCACGTTGAATCCAGGCTCGTCGTTCCGCGGGCTGCACGACTCGATCGTCAACTACGGGGGCAATTCGCCGGCCCTCATCGAGTGCACGCACGAGAAGATCGCGGTGGGCATCGCGCACGGGTACGCGAAGGCGAGCGGCGAACCGATCGGATGCATTCTCCATGACACGGTGGGCCTGCTCCACGGCGCGATGGGGATCTACTACGCCTACATCGACCGAGTGCCCGTGGTCATCTTCGGCGGCGCCGGTCCGATGGCCTATGAGCGCCGCCGGCCCAACATCGACTGGATACACACCGCGAACGTGCAGGGCAACCTGGTGCGCGACTATACGAAGTGGGACGATCAGCCGACGTCGCTGCGCTCGATCCACGAGTCGATCGCGCGCGGGTACCGGGTCGCGGTCAGCGAGCCGCAGGGCCCGGTCTACATCGCGCTCGACGCCGGCCTGCAGGAGGAGCGGCTCACCGAGGACATACCGCCGCCCGCGCTCACGCGGAACCCGATCCCATCCCGCCTCGGCCCCGACCCGGCGGCGCTCGAGGAACTGGCGCGCATGCTCGTCGACGCCGAGCGCCCAGTGCTCATCCCCGGCTACGCGGGTCGCTCAGCCCACACGATGAGAATCCTGGTCGAACTGGCCGAGTTGCTCGGCGCCGGTGTCATCGATACCAACATCCGGCTGAACTTCCCGACGCGCCACCCGCTGAACGTCACGGGCAGCAAGGCTCTGGAGGACGCCGATGTGGTGCTGTTCATCGACGTCAAGGACTACGGCAAGCCCACGCAGCAACTCGACAAAATCACCCGTACCATCCAGAGCCGCATCGACGAGCGAGCCAAGGTCGCGGACATCGGCTTCCATGACCTTGAGATCTCCTCGTGGTCTCATGACTTCGCGGCCATGCATCGGCTCGATCTTCAGGTCTCGGCGGACACGACCGTCGCGTTGCCGATGCTGCTCGACCGATGCCGGCGACTCGAGGCCGAGCAACCGGGCCGCCGCGACGACCGCGAGCGACGTCGGCGCGAACTGGCCGCACTCCACGAGCAGACGCACGCAGAGTGGCGTGCGCGGGCGGACGAGACCTGGGACCGCTCGCCGGTGTCCACGGCACGCCTGGCCGGCTCGGTTTGGCAGGTGGTGAAGGATCACGACTGGGTTCTCACCGCGGGCACGGCGAGCGACTGGGCGCTGGCCCTGTGGGACTTCGATGCGCCGTACCGCCATGCTGGCGCCAGTCTCGGGACCGGGACTCAGTTCGGCATCTCGCTCGGGGTGGCCCTGGCGCACAAGGGTTCGGGCAAGCTGGTGGTCGACCTGCAGCCGGACGGCGACCTGCTCTTCGACGTCGGCTCGATGTGGACTGCGGCCTACCACGAGATCCCGCTGCTCGTCGTCATGTTCAACAACCGTGCCTACTACAACGACTGGGAACATCAGGAGCGGATGGCGCGTCAGCGCGGCACACCCATGGGCAACGCGTTCTTCGGCATGGAGATCGATCATCCGGCTCCCGACTTCGCTGCCGTTGCCCAAGCCTTCGGGTGGTTCGGCGAGGGCCCCATCGAGGATCCCGATGACATCGAAGGTGCCGTCCGCCGAGCGGCCGACGTCGTACTCAGCGAGGGCCGTCCCGCCCTCGTGGACGTGGTCTGCGAGAAGGTCTGATCGTGGACGACGTCGTCCGCGGCGACAGCGCAGCGCCCGCCGCGGCCGGGCCGGACTCCGGGGGCGAGGCATCGAACTCCACGTGGCCGCCAGCCTCCGCGTTGGCGACGATCGGAGAGGTTGTCCGTTGCGCGGAGGCCCGCCTGACCCCTGGCGCGTGGAGCTACGGACAGGCCGGCGCCGGCGAGGGGGTCACCGTAGAGCGCAACCGCGCAGCGTGGAGGGGACTCGGGCTGGTTCCCTCGGTCCTTCGCGATGTCAGCCAGATCGACACGTCCACCACGTTCCTCGGCCTCGGCCTCGACCTGCCGGTCATGTGCGCACCGGTCGGATCGCTCGCGGTCTTCCACCCTGACGGCGCCGCGGCGTCGGCCAAGGGGGCGGCCGACGAGGGGACCGTTGGGATCATCGGCATCCTGTCGAGCCCGGCGTTCTCGGAGGTGCAGGCTTGCTCGGCAGGTAGGAACCTGTTCCAGGTATACGTCTCCGGCGACGAGCGGTGGCTCGACACCCTGCTCGCGCGAGTGACCGATGCCGGTGCCGCGGGAATCTGCGTGACGGTTGACAGCCCGGTTCACGCTCGCCGCGACCGGCTGCTGGAGGGCGACTTCGACTGGCGCTTCGAGCGGGACGGTGTGCCTCCGAACCTCGCCGGGCTGGGACGGGACCGGTCATACCAGTCCCGCTTCACCTGGCGCGAACTGGAACGCCTCCGCAGCCGGACCGACCTCCCGCTCGTCATCAAGGGCATCATGACGCCCGAGGACGCGACCCGGGCGGTCGACCTCGGTGCTCAGGCGGTGTACGTCTCGAACCACGGGGGCCGGGAGCTCGACCACGGACTCAGCACCATCGAGGTGCTCGAGGAGATCGTGGACGCCGTCCATGACCGTGCCGAGGTGGTGCTCGACAGCGGTGTCCAGCGCGGCACGGACGTCTGCAAGGCGATTGCGCTCGGCGCGCGAGCCGTGCTCATCGGACGGCTGCAGTGCTGGGGCCTCGCCGCTGGAGGCGCGGAGGGGGTCGCGCATGTGCTGCGGCTGCTCCGGGCGGAGATCGAGAACACGATGGCCATGGTCGGTGCCAGCACCCTCGACGAGCTCACGCCGGCAAAGGTCCGCCGCACCATCGCGGTCTGACGCCGAGCCGGTCACCGTGCCGCGGCCCTTGGCCTCGGTCGACATCATTGACGTGACAGCGTCAGCCGATACATCACCCTCGGTTGAGTCACATGTGCAGATTTTGGTCTATTGGTAATACCTGTTACCCTCTGCGCAATCCGGGACTGAGGAGGATGCCCATGGCCCGCGACGGTTCCAACGGCCGGATCTTCCTGCGCGGTGTCGCCTCACAGAAGTACGCGCTCAGCGATTTGCGCCGCAGGACGCTCGAGGCACCGCGGGTGCGCGGTGACGACGTCGTGACCGACGATGGCAGCGTCGGCCACCACGGAATGTCGGAGAAGAGCAGCATCTGGTGGCGCCTCGCACCCGGCGACGATCCGTTCCTCACCCAGACCTTGCAGGTGCATTTCGTGCGAATGGAACCGCACAGCGCCAACACCGGCCACGGGCATCAGAACGAGGCCGTCTTCTACATCCTCGAGGGCCACGGTCATGAGGTCCACGACGAGCAGCGTTACGAGTGGAAGCAGGGCGACCTCGTGGTCGTCCACGCCGACTCGGTGCACCAGCACTTCAATGACTCTGACGAGCCCGCCATCACGATGGTCATCAAGGCCAAGACGCTGTGGATGTACCTCGGTCTCGTGCATCAGGGCAAGATCGGAAGCTTCGAGGACCCGGATGGCCGGTTCGGGCCGCGGGAAGACTGGTCGCATATCTGGGCCGAGGACTCGGTCGGCAAGCAGAAGATCATTACGCCGGATGACATCCCGTGGGAAGACAGCGAGTACGGCCGGATCCGGCGCCTCACCGGCACTGGGCGGGAGGACGTCCGCTGCTACAGCGTGGACATCTACCAGCAACAGGTCCCGCCGGGGGGTGCCTCCAGCAGGCATTGGCGTATGGGCGACGAGGTCTTCTACGTGATCTCGGGTCATGGCGAGAGCCTGCACTGGGAGGTCGAGGCGGATATCGAGGAGCGCTATCACGCCCGCATCGCCAAGGAGCCCACCCGGCACGAGATCCGGGCAGGGGACATTCTGTGGGTGCCGCAGAACACGGTGCGCCAGCACGTCAACCTCAGCAGCGACGAACCCCTCATGCTGCTCGCCGCCCAGAACTCCGTTTTCCGGCACCTCGGCTACGCCCGCACCCACGTCTTCGAACCCGCGACCGCGCCGCAGAGCGCCTGACAGTACTGCTGACAGCAATATCGCGTCGTCCGGCAGGCGGCGCCATGGGTCGCCCGCGGCACGCCTTACTGCTGCCGCCATCCAACGCCCGTACCGGGCCACTCGCGGTGTGCGTCGGTCTTCTCGGTCGCGCGTGGCAAAGTTAAGTCAGTATGACCATTTGAAGGTGGATAAATGAGCGAAGAGAGTGCCGCCGCGCTGTTCACCCCGGTGCAGACCGGGCGTGTCTCGGAGCAGATCGTCGAGCGGGTCAAGGAAGGCCTCCGGCAGGGACAGCTGACCGTGGGCCAGCGGCTGCCGTCCGAGCGTCAGCTGACCGAGCAGCTGAACGTGAGCCGCGTGACCGTCAGGGACGCGCTGCGAATCCTGGAAGCGCGCGGCCTGATCGAGATCCGCGTCGGCGCCCGCGGCGGGGCTTTCGTCAGCGCGCCGGCTCCGAAGCTCGTCGCGGAGGGCATCAGCGACATGCTGCTGCTGTCCGGCCTCAGCCCGGAGGAGGTGACCGAGGCCCGGCAGGTGTTCGAACTGTCGCTGATCGGCCTGGTCTGCGAGCGGGCTGACGAGCAGGACCTCGCAGACCTCGACGCGATCTGTGACCGCGCTGAGGCGGCCCTGTCCGACGGGACGTTCGAAGTCGGCCTGTCGGCAGAGTTCCACGTGCGGCTGGCCCGCGCGACGCACAACAAAGCGGTGGAACTGATGACCGACGCGCTGCAGGGGCCGTTGCTGGCCTCCCTCCAGCGTGCACGGGCGATCGCTCCGCACATGGGCGACCGCGGCGTGCTCGAGCACCGCGAGATCGTCGATGCCGTTCGGCGCCGTGACGTCCGCCGCGCCACCGCAGTGATGACCGAGCATCTCGAGAGGACAGCGCGGCGGCTGCGGGGCAGCGCGGCGGAGGAGGCGGGTGATCAGGACGCCAGTGCCGGGGATGCGGCGTGGCCCGGCTGAGGCTCACCCTCGCGTGCGGCGACTACGACCGGACGAGAGCACTGGAGGAGGAGACCGTCCGCCCGGACGGGATCGAGCTCACCTACCTGCGGCTCCCCGTGGAGGAGACGTTCTTCCGGATGATGCGGCATCGCGAGTTCGAGGTCGCCGAGATGTCGCTGTCCTCCTTCGTCGTGTCGATGCACACCGATCCGCCGCCATTCGTGGGGCTCCCGGTGTTCACGTCCAGGATGTTCCGGCACGGATCGATCTACATCAACACGGAGGCAGGCATCAAGGAGCCGGCCGACCTGCGCGGCAAGGCCGTGGGCACGCCGGAGTACCAGTTGAGCGCTGGAGTGTGGATCAGAGGAGTCCTCGCCGACCACCACGGCGTCCCTGTGGATTCGGTGACCTACCACACCGGCGGGCTGGAAACGCCCGGCCGCATCGAGAAGTCCGCGCTCAGGCTGCCTGACACGATCAGGGTGAGGAAGATCGGACCGCGTCAGACGCTGTCACAGATGCTCGCGGACGGAGAGATCGCTGCCCTGTACACGCCGCGGATCCCGCGACCGTTCCGGGAACGCGATCCGCGGGTGGGCCGTCTGTTCCCGGACGTGGTGGCCGCGGAGCGGCAGTACTACGCGGCTTCCGGGGTGTTCCCGATCATGCATCTGGTGGCCGTGCGTCGCGACGTGTACGAGTCGTACCCGTGGGTGGCGCAGTCGCTGTACAAGGCCTTCGTGCTCGCCAAGCAGGCGGCGGCGGACAGCCTGCACGACTTGCCGGCGCTGCCGGTGATGGTGCCGTGGCTGATCCAGCACCTCGAGGACGCGCGGGACAGGATGGGCGACGACTACTGGTCGTACGGGCTCGAGGCCAACCGCGAGACTCTCGCCACCTTCCTTCGGTACCACTACGAGCAGGGGCTCTCGTCCCGGTTGGTCCGACCCGAGGAACTGTTCGCGCCCGAGGCCATCGAGAGCGCGGTCATCTAGAGCCTGTCGCGCAAATAGCTTCCTCTTTGCGTCCCTGGCAGCAACGAGGAAGCTATTTGCTGGCGGCCAGCAAAGAGGAAGCTATTTGCGGGGGCTAGGCGAGGTGTGCCCCAACCACGGCGGCGAGGCACTAGCGGGTGGCTGGCCGGCGAGGACCGCGTGGGGTATAACATATGACCATTCGCGGCAAGAGGAGTATGACGTGCTCAAGCCGGAGATCAACGAGCTGCTGACCCGGACTGGTCCCGGCACGCCGATGGGCGAGCTGTTCCGGCAGTACTGGTTGCCGGCCCTTCTCGCCGAGGAACTGCCGGAGAACGACTCGCCTCCCGTGAGGGTGAAGCTCCTGTCGGAGCGCCTGCTCGCGTTCCGGGACAGCCACGGGCGGTACGGGTTGATCGACGAGTTCTGCGCCCACCGCGGGGTCTCGTTGTGGTTCGGCCGCAACGAAGACGGCGGCCTACGCTGCGCCTACCACGGTTGGAAGTACGACGTCATGGGCAACTGCGTCGAGGTGCCCTCGGAGCCGGAGGGCAGCCGGTTCCCCGAGAAGGTCAAGCTTCGCAGCTATCCGCTGGTAAGGATCGGCGACGTCCTGTGGACCTACATGGGTGACGCGAAGCGGCGGCCCCCGCTGCCGGAGTGGGAGTTCGCCAAGGTTCCGCCGGAGCAGACCTACACGTCGAAGCGCTGGCAGGAATGCAACTGGCTGCAGGCGCTCGAGGGCGGGATCGACTCCAGCCACGTGTCGTGGTTGCACTCCGGGAGTCTCAGAGACGATCCGCTGTTCAAAGGCGCCAAAGGCAACCAGTACAACCTCTCCGACATGAAGCCCTTCTTCGAGGTCGCGGAGGCCGATGGCGGGCTCTTCATCGGCGCTCGCCGCAACGCTGAGAATGGCCAGTATTACTGGCGCATCACCCCATGGGTGCTCCCGAACTTCACGATGATCCCGCCACGGGGCGACCATCCGGTGCACGGGCACTTCTGGGTCCCGATCGACGACGAGAACTGCTGGACCTACTCCTTCGACTACCACCCCACGCGACCGCTTACGGCCGACGAACTGCAGGCCATGAAGGACGGATACGGGGTGCACAACCAGTACGTCCCGGGCACTTACCGTCCACTGCAGAACAAGGACAACGACTACATGATGGATCGCGAGGCACAGCGCCGGGGCGAGACGTTCTCTGGCGTATGGGGCATCGCGATGCAGGACGCCTCGCTCCAGGAGAGCATGGGCCCGATCGTCGACCGCAGCAAGGAGCGGCTCGTCTCGACTGACAGCGGAATCATCCAGGCTAGGATCCGGCTGCGGAAGGCGGCCGTCGCGCTGCGCGATCACGGCACGACACCGCCCGGCGTGGACCCCGCGCACCAACGCGTTCGCTCCGCTTCCGTCGTGCTGCCGAAGGAGAAGGGCTTTATCGAGGCAAGCCGCGACGCGCTGAGGATCCGCCCGGGTGAGAAGCATGCCTCGGTCTGACGCGGTGGCGTCCGACGTGGTGCGCCGGCCTACGCTGCTCAACAGTTGCGCCATGGCCGCGACCGCAAAGGAGGCGCAGTACCGCATCGGCTACCCGTTCCTGGCGCGCGACTCCCGGGTCATCGCCTTGGACGCGGCGGCGGATGCCGTGGTCTGCGCGGCCGCCCGGCGGGACTGGAGCGGCACGGCGCGCTTCTTCACGGTTGACGCCACCACTCCAGGGGACGGCAACGGGTCTGCGCCGGATGCCGCCCTGCGAACATGCGATGGCGCCACGTCCCTGCTCAGCACCGAGTTGGCGGACGCGGATGTCGCCGTCATGGTGGCGAGCGCCCACGGCGGGGACACCGCTGCGGTGGTCGGCCGGCGATGCGTGGAACAGCGGGTCATGACCGCCGGAGTGGTCCTCACCGATACCGGGGAGCACGTGAACGAGGCCGTGCTCGCCCTGCGGCCGTACGCGATGGTGCTTGTGCTCTCCAGGGAGGAGGAGGACTTCCTCGACCTGCTCACGGCGTTGCGGGTCTAGGGACTGCGGGGGTTCGGCATGGCGGGGACGGTAACGGTTGCCGCGCTGCGGCAGATGAAGCATGACGATCGCAAGATCGTCGGTGTGGTCGCCTGGGACTACCAGATCGCCAGGATCGTCGACGAGGTCGGCGTGGACATCGTGTCCGTGGGGGACAGCGTCGGAGTCAACCTGTGGGGCCACTCCAGCCCGCTCGAGGTGACCATGGACGAGATGGTTCTGGTCTGCCGAGCCGTACGCCGTGGCATCTCGCGAGCGCTGTTGAGTTGTGACTTCCCGTTCGGCCCGCTCCAGGAGGGGACGCAGGCCGCGGTTCGGGCGGCGATCCGGCTGGTCAAGGACGGCGGTGCCGACATGGTGAAGCTCGACGGGGCTGCCGACTTTCCCGAGACCGTTGCGGCGATCGACCGGGCAGGCATTCCGGTTTTCGCGCAGTTCGGGATCACTCCTCAGACCGCGCTGCGGTTCGGCCTCGACCATGCCGCTGTGGCGGCAGGCGGCGTTGACGTACCGGAGGAGATGACCGAGGAACTGGTCTCGCAGGCAAAGCGCCTGGAGGCGGCAGGTGCCGCGCTGCTGGACTTCACCAGCTCCGGTCCCGTTGCGGGCCCGGAGGTCGTGCGCGCGGTGTCAATCCCGGTAGTCGGTGGGCTCGGTGGCGGCCCGTGGCTGGACGGCCGGATGCGCATGGTGAATGCCGCCGTCGGATACGCCTACTCGGCGCTACACGGCGACGCGGACAGCTACGCGAACGTTGCCCGGGTCACGTTCGATGCCCTCACCGCCTACGCTGCCGACGTACGGGCGGGACGCCAGGTCAAGCGCGGCGCGAGGTGAGGGACGTGCCTACGGCGGTCATCGACGGGATCACGACACACTATGACGTGGTGGGGGACGGGCCTGCGCTCCTGATGTTCGCGCCCGGCGGGTTCAACTCCCGGCTGGACAACTGGTCGAACTTCAGCGTCTACGGACGAGTCAAGCCGCTCGAGCACCTGTCACAGCGCTACCGCTGCATCGTGTTCGACCGACGCGAGGCCGGACGGTCCGGCGGGCGCCTCGAGCGGGTGACGTGGCAGTCCTACGTAGCGCAGGGCAAGGGGTTGCTCGATCACCTCGGCATCGAGCAAGCGCACCTGATGGGGGGCTGTCAGGGCTGCTCCCCGGTGACCGCGTTCGCGGTGGCGCATCCCGACGTCGTGCGGAGCATGGTGCTCTACTGGCCGGCCGGCGGCCCGAAGTACCGGCTTGCCAGCCATGCGCGATTCGCCCAGCACCTGGCATACGTCCAGACCGAGGGCCTCGAGCAGGTGGTAGCGCTGGCCCGCAGCGGCGATGAGCACTTCGGGCAGGATCCGCGGGTCGGGCCGTGGGGATCGGCCATGCGGGTCGACGACTCGCTCGTAGAGACGTTCGTACGGCAGGACCCGGCTCGCTACCGCGTCATGGTCGCTGGCATGGCCAGGGGGCTGCTCGACCGCGACACCGTCCCCGGCGCGGAGCCCGAGGATCTGCTCCGGCTCGACATTCCCGCGCTGATCGTCCCAGGCAACGACGACTCGCACGCCACCTCGGCCGCCCGCTACCTCGAAGAATGCCTTCCGGCTGCGGAGTACTGGGACGCGCCCGTGACCGACCAGACCGAGGACACCGTCCCGCCCCGGTTGCTCCAGTTCCTCGACGCCGTAGGCTGACCCCGCCAGTCAGGCCTGCAGGTCGAGCGTGTCCTCGTGGAACAGGGCCTCCAGGGGGAGCGGCTTGTCCAAGACCCGCTGTCGGATGGCGTAGTCCATCAGCTTGTCGAGCATCGGGCGGTTCGGCTCCACGCCATAGGGCAACGGGTCGAACCCGAGGCGCATCACCTGCTCGTGGAGCCGGTCGGCTGCGGTCGGGCTCGTGATGTCGCCGCTCCGAAGACGATCGATGTACTGTTCCTTCGCTGCCGCGAAAACGCGGAAGATCTCGGCGGCAACGCCCGGGTGTTCGTCCAGCAACTCGTCCCTGACCACCACGAGGTGGTTGATCGGGTAGAAGCCTCGCCGCCGAAGCGCATCGATCCCGGCCTCGTCCGGCCCGGGGATCAGCGGAGCGACATCAGGGTGATCGGCCGAGATGCCTACCGCCGCAGGAAGTTCTCCCGAGGCGACCATTTCGGACATGTCACGGTTGGCGTCGGCCGGGACCACGTTGGGCGGCGGACGGTACTCCGCGACGTGCTCGTCGCCGGACAGCACCCAGGTGATCTTCTCGAGATCAACGCCGTACTCCTCGGCGAGGATGCCGCGGGCCCACACGCCGGTCGTCACCGTGTAGCCGCGGTTCACGCCGACCCGGCTTCCTTCAAGGTCCCTCGGCGTACGCACTCCCGCCTTCGTGTTGTGCACGATCGCTCCGTGGTGCATGCCCCGTACGAGAAAGATCGGCAACGCGGTGATGGGCTTGCCGTGCGCCCTGGCGCACAGGTACGTGGTGATCGCCAGCTCGCACACGTCGAATTCCAGTTCACGGACCATGCGCCGGAAGGCGCGGATCAGCGGCGAGACCTCGACGAAGTCGAATGAGACAGTCCTGGAGTCGACCGTGCCGTCCTTGAGGGCCTGATTGGCACCTTGCGTGCGCGTCACCGTCGTCAGGCTCAACACCTAAACAACTTACCATCATACCCTTTCGCTAAGGTCGGTCGTGTTTGTCCTGTGACTGGAGGGCTGCGATGGTGGAGCGCGTGCGGGCCGCGGTGCGAACCGGCCCTGGGACGACCGTGCTACGGGAGTTCCCGATGCCGGACGTTCCCGATGACGCGGCCATCATGCGGGTGGAGGTCGCCGGCATCTGCGGCACGGACGTCAAGATGTACTCGACGCCAAAGATCATCGATCCGGTAATCATGGGCCACGAGAACATCGGCGTCATCGTGGCGGCGGGTCGGACGTTCGCCGAGCGCAAGGGCGTGGGGGAGGGCGATGTCGTCTTCGTGGAGCACTACGTGCCTTGCCTCCGGTGCGAGTGGTGTCATCGCGGTGAGTACCGGCACTGCGCGGCGACCGACTGGCGGGTCAACCCGGACGCCATCAGGTACGGCTACACGACCTCCGACCGGCCGCCCCACCTGTGGGGTGGTTTCGCGGAGTACATGTACCTGCCGTGGAACGCCGTGGTGCACCGGGTTCCCGATCGGTTGCCGGCGGAACTGGCCGGCCTCGTCACCCCGCTGTCCAACGGCATCGAATGGGCGCTGTTCGACTGCGGCGTCGGTTACGCCTCGTCGGTGCTCATCCAGGGACCCGGCCAGCAAGGTCTCTCGCAGACGGTCGCGTGCCATCAGGCGGGCGCGTCGCTGATCATCGTGACCGGCACGAGCCGGGACGCGGGGCGGCTGGAAGTGGCGCAGCGGCTCGGGGCGCATCACGTGATCGATATCGAGCAGGAGAACCCGCTGGACCGCGTCATGGACATCACCGGCGGCGCCGGCGTCGACGTCGTGCTGGACTGCACTGCGGGCGCCGGAACCGCACCTATTCTGCTGGGGGTGGACGCACTGCGCCGGCGTGGCGGCACGCTGCTCGTCCAGGGGGAGGTCGCCACGTTCCCCGAGTTCCCCCTGGGGAAGCTCACCGAGAAGGCGGTCACGGTCAAGAGCGCCCGCGGGCACAGCTATCGGGCCTGCGAGCTTGCACTCGAGCAACTCGCCGCGCACCGGTACCCGCTTGACTTGCTGACGACCCATACGTTCGGCCTTGGCGAGACCGACCGGGCGATCAGAGCCGTGGGCGGTGAGGAGGACGATGAGGTGATCCATGTCTCGCTGTTGCCGTGGAAGGATGCGTCCTGATCATGGCGGTGGTGGTAGAGGGAATCCGCCGCGCCGATGTAGCTGCGGTTGACGGGCTCGCCGGCTTCGGCGTCGCCACGGTTCACGAGGCTCAGGGCCGGCGGGGCTTGCTGGCTCCGCAAATCAGCGCCATCCAGGCCGGCGCGCACGTCGCGGGTACGGCGGTGACGGTCAGCGTTCCGCCTGCGGACAACTGGATGATCCATGTCGCGGTCGAGCAGTGCCGCGACGGCGATGTCCTGGTTGTGGCCCCTACGTCTGAGTCAGACGCGGGGTATTTCGGAGAACTGCTCGCCACCGCCTGCCAGGCGCGCGGAGTACGGGGCCTTGTCATCGACGGCGGCTGCCGCGATGTCGCCGCCCTGCGGCGGATGGCTTTTCCCGTCTGGTCGAGGTGCGTGTCGGCCACGGGAACGGTCAAGGAGACGCTCGGCGATGTGAACGTCCCGATCGTGTGTGCCGGCCAGCTGGTCCATCCCGGTGACGTCGTGGTCGCGGACGACGACGGCGTGGCGATCGTGCCCCGCGGCGAGGCCGCGCTCGTGCTGGAACGGTGCCGGGAGCGGGAGGAGCGTGAGGCGGCGGTACGCGAGCGCTACCGCGCGGGGGAGCTCAGCCTCGATGTGTACGGCATGCGCGAGAGGCTCGCCGAGAAGGGCCTGCGGTACGTGAAGCAGGGGCCGGCATGATCATCGACTGCCACGGTCACTACACCACGGCTCCCGCGGCGCACCGGGCGTTCCGCAAGGCGCAGCTCGCCCACCTCGAGGACCCCACCGGCCCCGCGCCGGGGCCGGCAGTGATCAGCGACGACGAGATCCGCGAGAGCATCGAACGCGGGCAGTTGGTGCTGCAGCGCGAACGCGGCAGCGACCTGACGCTCTTCTCGCCGCAGGCGTCCGCGATGGAGCACCATGTGCGCGACCAGGCCACGGCGCGAACGTGGGCTCGGGTGTGCAACGACCTGGTACACCGGGTGGTCTCGCTCTACCCGGACCGCTTCGCCGGAGTCTGCCAGCTGCCGCAGACACCGGGCGGCCCGGTGGGGGCGGCGGTGGACGAGCTGCGGCGGTGTGTCACCGAGCTGGGCTTCGTGGGCTGCAACCTCAATCCCGACCCGTCCGGCGGGTACTGGCAGACGCCACCGCTGACCGACCCGTCGTGGTACCCGCTGTTCGAGGCGATGGTGGAGCTCGAAGTGCCCGCCATGATCCACGCGTCGGCGTCGTGCACGGCGAGCGTCCACCACACCGGCGCGCACTACCTGAACGCGGACACGACCGTGTTCATGCAGCTGCTTCAGGGGGACCTGTTCGGCGAGTTCCCGACGCTGCGCTTCATCATCCCGCACGGCGGCGGAGCCGTGCCGTACCACTGGGGGCGCTACCGCGGCTTGGCTGAGCGGCTGGGACGCCCGCCGCTCGGGGAGCACCTGATGCACAACGTGTTCTTCGACACGTGCGTTTATCACCAGCCGGGAATCGACCTGTTGTTCCGGGTCGTCGACGCCGGCAACATCCTGTTCGGCTCCGAGATGCTCGGAGCGGTGCGGGGCCGTGACCCGGCTACGGGCGCAGCGTGGGACGACACGAAGCGTTACATCGACGGCGCCGGCCTGAGTTCCGCCGACCGGTTCAAGGTGTTCGAGGGCAATGCCCGCCGGGTGTACCCCCGGCTCGACGCGCTGCTCCGGCAAGGTGGCGATGCGGCACCATGATCGGCGACGGCAGAGTGGTTTCACGGCTCGACCGGCTGCGCCGGTAGTGGGCACCGCGATCGTGCCGCGGCGGCGGCAGCTGTGGTTGGCGTTCCTGTGCGGGGGGTTCGGCCTCGCCATGAGCGCACAGATCAACTTTCTGGTGCCGCTGCGGGCCCGGGAGCTCGGCGCGAGCTTCGATCTCATCGGACTGATCATCGCGACCGGTGCGCTTACCCCGGCTCTGGTCTCAGTGCCGCTGGGCGCCATGATCGACCGCCTGGGGCCGCGCCGCGGCTTCATCCTGGGCACCTGTGCCGCCGCCGGCATCGCGGCGCTGTTCGTGATCGTCACGGACTACTGGTGGTTCCTGCTGCTGCAGCCGGCGCTGGGTGTCGCGCGCAGCCTCGGCTGGCTGGCGTCGCAGAGCCACATCACCGGCCTGGCGAGCGACGAGATGCGGCCCCGGCTGACGGGACGGTTCGCGTTCTTCAGCACCGGAGGCCAGATGATCGGCCCGATTCTGATCGGGGCGGTTGCCCAGTTCCTCGGGTTTCGCTGGTCGTTCTTGTTCCTCGCCGGCTATGCCGCGCTGTTCGCGCTGCTCGGCCTGTTCCTTGTCGATGTGAACCACCCGACGGCGGCCCGGGCCAGGCAGGGGGCAGGCCTGCGCGCTGCGCTGGAGTTGCTCCGCCTTCGAGGTCTGCAGGCCGCCCTGCTGCTGAGCTTCGTGCGGCTGTGGAGCGCCTGGGTGTACACCACGTTCTTTCCCGTCTACCTCGTCGATTCCGGCCTGCAGCCCGCCGTGGTCGGTACCGTGATGGCCACCTCTGGCCTGGTCGCCTCACTGCTCGGACCGACGGCTGGTTTCTGGACCAGGTGGATGGCGCAGCAGACCGCCACTGCGGCCGGGCTGGCATGCAGCGCCATCGCGCTGCTGCTTGCGCCGCACGTCGCCAGCATCCCGGTGGTCTACGTCGTCCCTGTGCTGGTCGGAATCGGCATCGGGCTCAGCCTGCCGCTGCTGCTGAGCATTGTCGCCGACGTCGCTCCGGCCGATCAGCGAGGCGTGGCGCTGGGCTTGCGCTCCATGGTCAACGAGGTGGGGGCCACTGCGGCGCCCGCACTGGTCGGCCCGCTCATCGCGGCGCTGGGGATCGTCGCGGGCTTTACGGTCGGCGCGCTGGTGTCAGCCGCGATCCTGGTGGCTGCGCGGGTGCTGTTCGTCCTCGACAGCGCTGGTCAGAAGTAGAGCACCGAGTCCTGATCTCTTGCACCTCGAGGTGTGAAGAACTACAGGAGGATCACAGCATAGAGCTTCGACAAAAAAGGACAAAGGTAACATACCGACCACCCATGGAGGTGATCTTCCTGTAGTTCTTCACGCAGGAGGTGTCAGGAACGCTCGCGACTGATCACCGCGCGGCGGTGGAACAACCCCGGCATGGCCGTCGTCGGGTTGATGACTGTCGGTCTCCGCGGCATCGGGTTCGCGTACCAGGTCGCGACCGGGGCTGTCGAGTCGTTGAGACAGCCTCTCCCGGCGGAGGTAAATGATCGTCAGGGCAGCCGCGACGGCGCTGGCGACCCCGCCGAGGCCTACCGCGGCGCGCGCTCCGAGGTGCTCACCGATCCAGCCGAGCAGCGGACCGCCTATCGGCGTCGTCCCGGCGGTCGCCACGACCAGCAGCGCCATGACCCGCCCGCGCAGCCGCGGGTCGGAGCGGAGCTGGAGCAGCGACGAGGCGACCGCCCGGAATGCGACGCTCGCCGTGCCAACGAAGAACAACAGCACGTACGCGACCGACAGCACAGGTGCCGCGGCGACCGCCGTGAGGAGCACGCCAAACGCCGCCGCTCCCAGCACCAGCCGGCTGTTGGTCGCCTGGAGCTTGCCGGCGACCGCCAGGCCGCCGAGGATGGCGCCGCCCCCCATCGCGGTGAACATGAAGCCGACCACCTGGGCATCGCCGCCGAACGTGTCGTGGGCCAGCAGCGGCAGCGTCACCACCCACTCGAAGGCGAGCAGCCCTGTCACGGCCAGGAGCAGCAGCGGGCAGAGCAGCCCTGGCTCGCTGCTCACATAGCGCAGCCCTTCCCGGAGCTGACCGCGGCCCCGTTGCGCGGGTGCGGTGGTGTAGAGCTGGTCGCGTCGCATCATGGCCAGGCTCGCCACCACGGCCAGGAACGAGACGGCGTTGAGCAGGAAGGTTGGTGGAAGGCCGATACTGGTGATCAGGATCCCCGCGATCGCCGGGCCGCCGACCTTCCCGGCGTTGACCATGATGTTGTGGAGCGCGACGGCGTTCGTCAAGTCGCGGGGTCCAACCATCTCGATCACGAAGCTCTGCCGGGCGGGCTTGTCCAGCGCCTCCACCATGCCGAGGGCGAGTGCAAGTACGAGCACCATCCACAGCGTGATGCGGTCCGCCGCGGTGAGAAGCCCGAGCAGCAGCGCGGGGACGGCGGCCGCCGACTGTGTCCACAGCAGCATCCGGCGCTTGTCGAGCCGGTCGGCCAACAACCCGCCCCACGGGCCGACGAGCAGCAACGGCAGGTGCTGCAGGGCCACGGTGACGCCGAGCAGCGTCCCGGACCCGGTGAGGGCGAGCACCAGCCACGCCTGCGCGATCTTCTGCATCCAGGTGCCCATGACCGAGACCGTCTGACCGGTGAAGAACAGCCGGTAGTTCCGGTTGCGCAGCGCGGCGAACGTCGCCAGCAGGTGGCGTTTCATGCTTTGACGTCCAGCAGACGTTCCAGGGCGGGGAGCGCCTCGACCAGTCGCCGCTGATCCGCCTCGGGGAGGGCCGCCAGTTGCCGGACCAGGTACGCGTCTGCCTGCTCGCTCGAGGTCGCGAGCAGCTCACGGCCCGCCCTGGTGAGCTCCACGCGCCAACTCCGCGCGTCGGTGGCGTCGGGATGCCGCGCTACCAGCCCGAGCGCCTCGAGCCGGGCAACGAGCCGCGTCACAGACGACTTGCCGATCTGCTCGCGGGCGGCGAGGTCGCCGACCCGCAGCGCACCGAGCCGCGCGAGCGTGGACAGCGCCGACAACTGGGACGGCGTCAGGCCGACCCCCGAGTGCTTGCGCATCCGGCGGGCCAGCCGGATGACCGCCTCTCGCAGCGCGGCGACGTCGGACGGCGACCGCACGGAAACAGCGGTGGACATGGTTGTTCCTCGTTGAGTGTGCTTACCGGGACAGATAGTACGCTAAGCGTACCATTGCGAGCGCCCTTCCGGGCGGAGGGCAAGCGCGGACGGGGGAGTCGCGTAGCAGTACACACAGCGCCTGGCGGTATGTTCCGCTATCGCCACGGCGGGACGATCATTTGGCTTCTGCCGACGTCTGCCGTACCCGCTCGAACGGGGTGGTCAGGCGGTTGCGGCCGCCCTTCCACGGCGCTCTCCGGCCCTGGCCCCACCTGGCCGCCGTGCCGCAGGCCGGTGCATACAGGCCCGGATCGGATGCCGTGGATTCCTTGACCGCATACAACGACATACGGCAGCATAACGGCGAATTACCTGTCACCACGACTCGGAGAGAACGGCCATCGATCGAACCGCGCCTCCAGCCAGTGAGGAGGGCCCTGCCGTTGGCGACGCTTGATGCCGAGGCTGGCCCGACAGCCTCGGAGGATAGTTTCAGCGGCGCCCACCGGACACCGACGGGCCGCCGCAGGGTCATCGCTGCCCAGCTGCTCGTTGCCGCCTTCGTTCTGGGTCTCTGGGAACTGGCGGTGCGCACGGAGTTCGCGGACCCTCTCCTGTTCAGCTCGCCGATCCGCATCGTCGACCGCCTCGTCACGATGCTCAGTGGTGAAGTGATCTATGGAAGAACGATCTACGACCACCTGGGCAGTACCCTGCAGCAGATCTTCGCCGGGTACGCGGCCGGCGCGGCCGTCGGCATAACGTTGGGCTACCTGCTGGGGCGCTCCCGGCTGTTGATGCGGGTCTTCGAGCCGTACATTCTCGCCCTGTTCAGCATCCCCAAGATCACACTCGCGCCGTTGTTCATCCTGGCGCTGGGGATCGGCCTGCTCGCTCGGGTGGGGATCGTCTTCATCGAGGTCTTCTTCGTTGTCTTCTATAACACGCTCAAGGGCGTCGTGGAGGTTAACGAGGACCACGTGAATATTGCGCGGATTATGGGAGCTTCCAGGTACCGTGTCGCTCGTCGAATCATCATGCCATCGGCGCTTCCAAGCATTCTCGTAGGTCTTAAGGTCGGAGTGCCGTTCGCAATGATCGGGGCGATTCTTGGGGAGTACATCGCCTCGAATCAGGGTTTGGGGTGGCTCATCCTGTACTCCAGCAACAGTTTTGACTCGAGCGGAACCTGGTCGGCCATCCTCTTCCTGGTCGCCACGACATGGGCGCTGGGACAGATCTTGACAGCGATAGAACGGCGCGTTCTGCGGTGGCAGCCTCAGCGTCGCGGGCGAGGGATGACGGTTGGCTGAGAGGAAGCAGAAGTGACGGACGCCGTAATAAAGTACGAAGATGTCGTAAAACGTTTCTGGAGCCGCGGACGTGAAGTTACGGCGCTCCAAGACGTGAGGCTGGAGATACGGGAGAACGAGTTCACCTCAATTGTCGGCCCGAGCGGGTGTGGAAAGACCACGCTCATGCAGATGTGCGCCGGCCTCGAGATGCCATCTGAGGGCCGGATGCTGTACCGCGGGGCTCCGGTCGACGGTATCAACACCGACATCGGCTACGTCACACAAGACAGCAACCTCTATCCCTGGATGACCTTGCGCCAGAACGTGGAGTTCCCGCTGGAGATCCGCGGTGTGCCGAGCAAGGAGCGTCGCGAGATCGCCGCGCGCTGGATTCAACTGGTTGGCCTGGAAGGGTTCGAGAACCACTGGCCGCATCAGCTTTCCGGCGGAATGCAGAAGCGCGGTTCGATCATCCGGACGATGGTCTACAACCCTCCGGTCATCCTCATGGACGAACCGTTCGGTCCGCTTGATGCGCAGACGCGGATGGTGCTGCAGGCTGAACTGCTCCGAATCTGGGGCGAGCAACAACAGACGATCGTGTTCATCACGCACGATCTGACCGAGGCGATCGCGCTTTCGGACAACGTGGTTGTCATGAGCGCTCGGCCCGGTCACGTGACTGCCGTGTTCGAAATCCCCCTCAGTCGGCCACGGGACGTCTTCCAGATCCACCGCCAGGCCGGCTTCACGGAGGTGTACGGCGAGATCTGGGAGAAGTTCCGTTCCGAGGTTGTCGGCCAGACCGCGGCGGGGTCGGGTGAGGCCAGTGGCTAGTACGGATCGGGACGGACGGCCGGCAGCGACGGCTGCGACACCTCTGGCGCATCACAGGGATCGCGCTCGATGAGTACACTCGTCCGCCGCTGGCAACGGAGATCGTTGCAGCACGGCACCGTGATCACGCTACAGGTCACTGTTGGGGTGGCGGTTCTGACGGTGTGGGAACTCGCTACGAGATCCGAAGCGCTGAACCCCAACCTGTTCAGTTCCCCAACGCTGATCGTGCAGCGGATCTGGTCGATGCTGCAGGGTGAGTCGTTGCACGGCCACACGATCTATCAACACCTGCTCGCCACCGGTCATGCCTTTGCGGTCGGGTTTGCGATCGGGGCGAGCCTGGGCTTGGCGATCGCGCTGGTGCTGGGGCGTTCAAGTTTCCTGGCTCGCGTCTTCGAGCCATATCTGCTCGGGATCTACAGTATTCCCAAGATTGCGATTGCTCCATTGTTCGTGCTGCTGTTCGGGATCGACATTGAGTCGAAGGTAGCCGTGGTCGTCATGGGTGTCTTCTTCATGGTCTTCTTCAGCACCTTCGCGGGCGTGATAGGAATCAATGAAGATCTCGTGAACATCTCCCGGATCATGGGAGCACGGCCGTTTCATCTCGTACGTCGAGTCATCATACCTGCCGCGCTTCCCTCGATCCTTGTCGGTCTGAAGATGGCGGTGCCGTTCGGAATAATCGGTGCCGTGATCGGCGAGTATATTGCCGCGACCCAAGGCGTCGGGTGGCTGATTATCCGATCGGCGGCGCTGTTCGACTCGAGCGGGTACTTTGCGGCACTGATCTTCCTGGTCTTGGTGACATGGGCTCTCGGGCAGGCAGTGTCGCTGTTGCAATCGCGTTTGCTGCGTTGGCAACCAAGGCGCCGAGAGGAGTTGCTGACTTACTGACACGTCCTACAAAGACAAGGTCAGATGTACCGCCACGGAAGCCTTGGAACAGGGCTTCTCATCGTCACGCGTCACACCGAAGGGGAGGAAAAATTGCGTCACCGCAGAACACGAGGAGCACGTCTGGTTGCTCTACTGGGGGCACTTGCGCTTTCTGTCGCTGCATGCGGGGGAGACGATAACGGGGACGAGCAGGAACCAGCCGGAGCGGAGGAAGAGGCGCAGCAAGACGAGGAGGCCGAGTCCGGCGATTCGGCCGACGGCGAAGAAGCGGCAGCCGACGATGGCCTTCCGGAGCCGTTGCCGGCGGCCGAGGGTGAGCTGACGGAGGTCCGCCTCGCCCAGTCGGTGCCCGCCCTGTCGTTCGCGCCGCTGGATATCGCGCGGTACCTGAACTTCTTCGAATACCAGGGGATAAGCCTAGAGTTCGTCGAGCTGGAAAGCGGTGCCGCCGCCCGGCAGGCGTTGATCGGCGGAAGTGTCGACCTGGTCGATACCGCGTCGACTGAGGCGATCGCTGCCGTGGCCGAGGACGTCGACTACCTCGTGGTCCAGGGGACGATCAACCAGACACTGGAGCTGTGTGTGCGGCAAAGCTGGCTCGACGAGCGCGGCGTCACGCCGGACGACCCCCTCGAGGACCGGCTGGCCGCACTGGAGGGTGCCACGCTCGGTATCACCGGCCCCGGCGCGGTGTCCGACCGCGGCCTGCGGTGGATGCTCATCGAGTACGGGGGCCTCGACCCCGACAACGACACGGTGATCACGCAGATCGGTTCGGGACAGACCGTGGCGACGGCCCTGGAGAACGACCAGATTCAGGGATTCCTCCTGTCGCCTCCGACGTGCCAGCTGGCCGGCGGCGAGGGAGTTGTCCTCGTGCCACCGTCCGACGTGCCGGAATTCTCGGACTATGTCCACGAGGTCCTGTTCGGGATGCGGCCATGGGTCGAGGACAACGCAGAGACGGTCACGAAGGTCGCAACCGCGCTGTCGATGGGGAACAACTACATCATCCAGCAACCGGAGACGGCACTGGCCATCCTTCAGGAGGTTTGGTCCGATGTAGACCCGGACATCGTTGCCGAGGCCTTCGAGAGCACGATCCTGCCCCAGGTCCAGGCCGTGGAGAACGGCTTGATGACCGAAGAGCAGTGGGAGGCGACCAACACCGTGCTGGTCGAGGCCGGGCTGGTCGATGAGCCGATCGACGTGAGCGAGGGCAGCTTCTGGACGAACGACTACATCGACGTCGATGCTGCCCAAGTCCCGGAAAGTCTCCAGTAGAGCAATACGGAAATGCCGCGGTGAGCGCCGCGGTGTCGGGGTGGGGGGGGGGGTGTGGGAACACCACCCCCCCCGGGCGGGCACCCACCAACGAGGATGAACAACCCCCCCACCACACACACAAC
>CAZMXH010000001.1:0-11545 GCA_964570165.1 uncultured Actinomycetes bacterium | reverse complement strand
TCACATGCTCTTCATTTTTAAGGGGGCGGGGGGCGGGCGGGGGGGGGGGGGGGGCGGTGGGCCGGGGCCCCCCCCCCCCCGGCGCTCAGGACCCTGCCGAACGTGATCGAACGGCCCCGCAACTAGCACCGGCGCCAACGCCGTAACGTCGGACAGGTGAGCCGACTCGTGGCGAGCCGCCCAGCCGACGCCCTTCGGATCCGGGAGATCCGCGAGGCGTGCGCCCGGGCCGGGATCGCCGACGTCGACGTCTCGCGCCGCCGCCGTGCCGAGTACTCGACGGACGCGTCGCTGTACCGCGTCGTGCCGGCGGCCGTCGTCGCGCCCCGCGACGCGGACGAGGTTGCCGCGGTCCTCGACGTCGCGCGCCGGCTCGAGATCCCGGTCACAGCGCGTGGCGGCGGCACCTCGATCGCGGGCAACGCCGTCGGGCCGGGCATCGTGCTGGACGTCGCACGCCACCTGAACCGCATCATCCGGGTCGATCCGGAGGCGGCCACGGCGGTCGTGCAGCCGGGCGTCGTCCTCTCCGACCTTCAGGCCGCCGCCGCACCGCACGGCCTGCGATTCGGCCCCGACCCGTCGACACTCGACCGCTGCACGCTCGGCGGCATGATCGGCAACGACGCCTGTGGGCCGAGAGCGCTGCGGTACGGCCGGACGTCGGACAATGTCCGCGGCCTGGAGGTCGTCACCGGCGGAGGGGACCGGCTCGGGCTCGCACCCGCGCCGGACGGGCAGCGCCCGGCCGGGCCTACCGGGAGCCTGCTGGCCGCGGTGGACGCCATGCAGCCGCTCGTCCGAGCCGAGTTCGGCCGCTTCAGTCGTCAGATCTCCGGCTACCCGCTGCACCGGCTGCTCCCGGAGCACGGCCGCGACCTCGCGAAGGCTGCGGTCGGCACGGAGGGAACCTGGGCCGTGGTCACTGGCGCCACACTCGACCTGGTGCGCTCGCCGGCGGCGACCAGCCTGCTGGTCCTCGGATACCCCGACATCGCGGCCGCGGCCGACGCCGTCCCCGACGTGCTGGCTTACCGGCCGATCGCGATCGAGGGCCTGGACGCGCGCATCGTCGACGCGGTGCGCCGCGCACCCGGTGCGGCCAGCGTTCCGGACATGCCCGACGGCACCGGATGGCTGCTCGTGGAGTTCGGCGCGGACACCGCCCAGGAGGCCGCGGCCCGCGCCGCGGAGTTGCAGGCCGCCGTCACCGCGCAAGGCACGCTGCTGGTGACGGACCCCGCCGCGGCGGCCCGGATCTGGGCAATCCGCCGCGACGGCGCGGGGCTGTCGTCCCGCAGTCCGGCCGGTAGACCCGCGCACTCGGGCTGGGAGGACGCCGCGGTGCCGCCGGCGCGGCTAGGAGCCTATCTCCGGGAGTTCGAGCGGCTGCTGGCCGACCGTGGGCTGACGGGCATCCCGTATGGCCATTTCGGCGAGGGCTGCCTGCACATCCGCGTCGACGTGGCGCTCGGCGCCGTCGACGGGAGGGCGCGGCTGCGGACTTTCCTCGAGGAGGCCGCCGACCTCGTCGTGTCGCACGGCGGGTCGATGTCGGGAGAGCATGGGGACGGCAGGGCGCGCAGCGGCCTGCTCCGCAGGATGTACTCGGACGAGGCGATGGAGTTGATGGCGCAGGCCAAGCGATGCTTCGACCCGGACGGAATCCTCAACCCTGGGGTCATCGTCGACGCAGCGGCGCCCGACGCCGACGTGCGGCTGCTCGCCGCGCCGCCGCTGCGCGAGCGGCTGGGCTTCACCTACCCGGCGGAGCTGGGCGACTTCTCCGAGGCCGTCCACCGCTGCGTCGGCATCGCGGCATGCCGGGCCGACACGACGGCGAGCGGCGGCGTGATGTGCCCGTCCTACTTCGCCACCCGCGACGAGAAGGACTCCACGCGCGGCCGCGCTCGCGTCCTGCAAGAGATGATCAACGGCAGCCTGGTCACGGGCGGCTGGCAGGCGCCCGAGGTGCATGAGTCGCTCGACCTGTGCCTGGCGTGCAAGGCGTGTGCCTCGGAGTGCCCTGCGGGCGTCGACATGGCGACGTACAAGTCCGAGGTGCTCCACCAGACGTATCGGGGCCGGCTCCGCCCGCGCAGCCACTACACGCTCGGCAGGCTTCCCCGCTGGCTGCGCCTCGCCGGCCGGTTCCCGCGGCTGCTGAACGCGGCTGGCTCCCTACCTCCCGCCGCACGCGTTGTCACCTGGCTGGCGGGGATGGACCGCCGACGACCGGTGCCCAGGCTGGCGCCGCGCCCGTACTCGCGGCTTGCCCGCTCCCGGCCGCGGCGGGCCGCTGCTCCCGCGCCAGACGCCCCGGTGGCGGTGCTGTGGGTCGACACCTTCACCGAGCATTTCGCTCCCTCCGCCGCCATCGCCGCGGCCGAGGTGCTGGAGGCGGCCGGCTACCGTGTCGAGGTCCCTCGGCGGCCCGGCTGTTGCGGCCTCACCTGGATCTCGACCGGCCAGCTGGACCAGGCGCGCCGGATCGTCGCGCGGACGGTGGCCCGCCTGGAGAGGGCGGCGGCTGCCGGCGCCGTGATCGTAGGGCTGGAGCCGTCATGCACCGCCGTCCTTCGTCACGACGCTCGGCAACTGCTCGGCCCCGGACACCGCGGGGCGACGGCGGTGGCTGCGGTCACCCGTACCGTTGCCGAGGCGCTGGCGGCACGCCGGCCGGAGTGGACGCCGCCCCGGCTCGACGGCGTCGAGGTGATCGCCCAGCCACACTGCCACCACCGTTCGATCATGGGGTGGGAGGCCGACGCCGCACTGCTTGCCGAGACCGGAGCCACCGTGCGCACGCTGGGCGGGTGCTGCGGGATGGCGGGCAACTTCGGCGTGGAACGAGGCCACTACGAGGTGTCTGCGGGCGTTGCCGAGCTGGCCCTGCTGCCCGCGCTGCGCGAGGCGGGCGCGAACACCGTGGTCCTCGCGGACGGCTTCTCCTGCCGGACCCAGGTGGAGCAGCTCGCTGGCCACTCCTCGGTGCACCTCGCGGAACTGCTCACGCGTCGCAGGCCCACCGCGCAAGACGTATAGTATTCCTATGTATGTCGGACGCGAGCGAACCGGAGGCAGTGCGCGGCGGCGCCGCTCAGCGAGGGTTGTGGTTTCTGCCCGCCAGTTGGTCGCGCAACCGATCCATGCCCTTGACGAGGATCGGCTGCAGGACCGCCAGGGCCTCGGCGTCCTCCGCGGTCATCTCGGCCGTGACCACCATGAGCCGCTGCAGAACGCGAGCCCTCGCCGCAACGAGAACCTCCCGGCCGGAGTCGCTGATCTCGATCAGCGTGGCGCGTCGGTCGGCTGGGTCCGGCTTGCGATCGACGAGGCCGCGGGTCTCCAGCGAGGCGATGGCAGCCGACGCGGTGGGCTGGGTGACGCCGGACACGGTCGCGAGCTCACCCGTGCGGTGGGGACGTTCGGTGAGGCGTTCGAGCATGCGGTACTGCCGCAGGGACAGCGCTATGTCCGAGTCCGACTCGAGCGCGCCGGCGATGATCCGGCCAAGCCGGGGTGCCAGGTCGGCGAGCGTATGAGCCGCAGACTCGGCGGGATCGGTCACAACCGAGATCATAGCCGGTGCCAGCGCGACGGCGGTGGTTCCGCGCCATGACGTCCGCTCCCACGGTGCCCGGCCGCACGACCGTGCAGCTGCTGCGCGACCGGACGTTCGGCCCGTTCGTCCTGGGCAAGCTGTTCTCGTCGTGCGGCATCTGGCTGGAGCAGATCGCCGCCGCCGTCCTGATGTTCCAGCTGACCAGGTCGGCGTTCATGGTCGGTGCGGTCAGCGTGGTGCTGTTCGCGGGACCGCTGGTGCTCGCCCTGTGGACGGGCACCCTGACCGATCGCCGCGACCGGCGCCGCCTGCTGATGGTCGGGCGCGGCCTGTCCGGGACGGCGGTCGGCGTGCTGGCCGTGCTGATCCTGTGGAACGGCGTCGACGGCTTCGGCGGGCCGCCAGTGCTGCTGGCCACCGCCGCCGTGATGGGCGTCGGCCACGCGATCAGCGTCCCCGCGATGCAGGCCCTTACCCCCGGCCTCGTACCCGACGAGGACCTCGAGCAGGCGTTGGCGCTGTCCTCGGTGGCCCCGAGCATCGCGCGGACCGTGGGCCCGGCGGTCGGCGCGGGCCTGTTGCTGGTCGGAGGGCCGGCTCTCGCCTTCGGGGTGGCAGCGGCCGCCCACTGGGTCTTCATCTTGGCGCTCGGCTGGGTCCGGCCCCGCCCGCAGCGCCGCGAGGCCGGTCGGCCGAGGACGCTCGGCGGGCTCCGCTACCTGCAGCGGGACCGGACGGCGGGGATGCTGTTGCTCGCGATCGGGCTCATGGGCTTCGGCGCCGATCCCGTGATCACGCTGAGCCCGTCGTTGGCCGACGGCCTCGGTGGCGGTAGCGGCCTCGTCGGGCTCTTCGCGTCGGTGTTCGGCCTGGGTGCGATTCTGATGGTGCTGGTGTTCCGGCGGCTGCGCGGGTGGCTGTCGCTGCGGGAGGTCGGGGTCGCTGGCTACCTGGTGGCGGGGTTCGGGCTGACGGTCGCGGCGCTCGTCCCGACTCCCGCGGGTGCCGCCGCCGGCTTCCTCGTCAACGGGGTCGGGTTCCTCCTGACGACCGTCGCGCTCAACACGCGGGTCCAGCGCCGTGTCCCGGACGAGCTGCGCGGACGCGTGATGGCGCTGTGGGGCGTCGCCTTCCTGGGCTCGCGCCCGATCGCAGCGGCGGTGAACGGCGCCATCGCGGACGCGGTGTCGGTGACCGCCGCGCTGCTGGTTGCCGCCGCCGTGGTGCTGGTGGCGTCGCTGCTTGCGAGAACCGGAGCGGAGCAGCGGTCGTGACACGGCTAGGATCGCGAGCAGCGTCCGCCTCGGAGTGACTCGGAGTGCGGGGTTGTCGTCGATAGTTGCCGTCGATAATGCGGACATGTGATGCGCATCGCCGTCATTGGGCTTGGAGAAGCAGGAAGCGCGATCGCCGCTGATCTGGTACGGCTGGGGGTCGCCGTGACCGGGTACGACCCGGCCGCCGCCGCGGCGGCCCCGTCGGGCTCGACCCGGGCGGCCACGCTCGACGAGGCCGTCACCGGCGCGGATATTGTGCTCAGCCTGGTCCCTGCCAGTGTCGCCGTCGAGGTTGCCAGGTCGGCGAGCGGTGCCCTGGGCCGCGGTGCGCTGTACGGCGACTGCGCCGCGGGCAGTCCGAGCGACAAGCAGGCAGCGGCGCGGACGGTCGAGGCCGCGGGCGGATACTTCGCTGACGTGGCGCTCCTGGCCCCGGTGCCGGGTAACGGCATCGCCACGCCGGCGCTGCTCGCGGGGTCCGGCGCGAGCGCCCTCGCCGACCGGTTGACCGGCTGGGGCATGCCCGCCACCGTCGTGTCCGAGACGCCCGGCGACGCCGCCGCCCGGAAGCTGCTGCGCAGTGTGTTCATGAAGGGCCTGGCCGCCGTGCTGGGAGAAGCGCTGGATGCCGCCCAGCGGTTCGGTTGCTACGACTGGCTACGCGCCGAGATCACCGACACGCTGTCCCGAGCCGACGGTGCCCTGGTCGACCGCCTCGAGCACGGCACCGTCCGGCACGCGCCTCGCCGGGTGTACGAGATGGAGGCGGCAGTGCAGGTACTGCGGGAACAGGACGCGCGGACCGAACTGTCCGAGGCGACACTCCAGCGGCTACGGGCGCTCGCGGCGCATCAGTCGACCAGAGGCGTGCCGTGAGTGTGGAACGACTCGATGGTCTTGAGGCCCCACGCCTGGCCCTTGGCACGCTCCGCCTCCGTCCAGGTCACCAGCTTCCAGTCGGGAGCGAGGACAAGCCGGGCCCCGGCGTTCACGGTCTCGATGCGGTTTCCTCCGGGCTCCCACACGTAGAGGAAGAACGTCTGCTGGATCGCGTGCTTGTGGGGACCGGTCTCGATGAAGACACCGTCCTCCAGGAACAGGTCGGCGCCGCGGAGGATGTCCTCGCGTTGGTCCACGGCGAACGCCACGTGATGGAGCCGGCCTGAGCTCCGCGTCCAGTCACTGGTGTAGACGACGTCGTAGCCCTTGTTGCAGAACGTGAACCAGATCCCGGCGATTGAGCCGTCGTCCAGCTGGATCTGTTCCGTGGGCAGGGCTCCCAGGACGTCGATCAGGAAATCGCGGTTTGCCTCGACGTCCGCCGCGAGGAAGTTGACGTGGTCCAGCCGCCGTATCCCGATGCCATGGGCCGGACGCCGGTGCGCCTGGTTCTTCAGGGCAGGAGCGAGCATGTCCGGCGGGGTGAACCGTTCGCTCTCGAAGTACAGCTCGAGTCGATGGCCGTCGGGGTCGGTGCAGCTGTAGGTCGGCCCCCGGCCAGGCTCGCCGTCGCGCCACTGGCCGGCGCGTCCGGCCCGCTCGATGGCGGCGACGCGGCGGTCCAGGGCGTCGGGGCTCGCGGCCCGCAGGCCTACCGACCCGATGCCGGCCCGGTCGCGCGCGGTCAGCTTGAGCGTGAACAGCTCGTAGTCGTCCCACGCCCGCAGGTACGCCGAGCCCTCCCCGGACTCGACGACGTGGAGCGAGAGCAGTTCGCTGAAGAAGCGGAGGCTTTGATCGAACCTCGGCGTGTACAGCTCAACGTAGCCTAGGTGGGCGATATCCAGATTGGTGCGCATGTCATCCTCACGTGTTGTCCGCGTCGTCGGCGTCCACGTACTCCACGCCCTGGTCCTTGAGCAGTTCCCGAAGCCCGTAAATGTCCAGCCCGAGCTCACCCGCGGCGAGCCGGCCGCGCACGGACGCCTCGCGCTGCAGGCGAGCCTCGGCGGCGTCGGCGACGTCGCCCGCCAGGCCCGCCGGCACGCACACGACCCCGTCATCGTCCGCGACGATGACATCACCGGGGTGCACCTCGGTGCCCGCGCAGACCACAGGTACGTTCACGGCACCGGCGGTCGCCTTGACGGTTCCGTGCGCGCTCCGGGCCCGGGACCAGACCGGGAACGCCATCTCGCGCAGGTCGGCGACGTCGCGCACTCCCGCGTCGAGCACCACGCCCCGTACCCCCCGAGCACGCAGCGACACCGCCAGCAGTTCGCCGAGCATTCCATCGGTGGACGTGCCCGTGGTGGCCACGACGAGTATGTCGCCGGCCCGGCACTGCTCCACAGCGACATGGATCATGAGGTTGTCACCGGGATGGCAAAGTGCGGTCACCGCGGTTCCGGCTACGCGCGCGCCGTCCACGACCGGCTGGAGATAGGGCTGCATCAGCCCGCGGCGCCCCGCAGCTTCCCCTACCGTCGCCACCCCGGCGGCGGCGAGTCGGTCAACCACGGTCTGGGGAGGGCGATCGTGGCCGCGGACGACTCTCCGCAGGCTCACGCCAGCATCTCCGTCACCTGCGGGTACACCCGCTGAAAGGCCTCGGCCTTGGTCTGCGCCGGAAGACCCAGGTTCGGCCCGGAGTTCCGCCTGGCCTGCACTCCGCGCCGCTCTGCGAGGTCGGTGTAGTACTTCCAGAGATGCTGCTGCGCTCGCATGCACTCCATCGCCTTCTGCTTGCGCTCGAAGACCGATGTGATGTCGAGGAGCACGTCGGGCTGGAAGCCGCACTGCTCGGGCTGGTGGGGCTCGAACTGGAAGACCGGCGGCGCCCCGAGCACATCGCCGTCCGCCGGGTAGCCAATGGCCTGGGCGTATACCCTGGCGCGCAGGGCGACCTCGTGTGCCTGAGCGTGATCGAAGTTGTACGGATCACTCGCCGCGTGGGTCAGCACGACGGTCGGCTGCACGCGGCGGTAGGTCTCGACCAGCCGGTTCACCAGTTCCTGGTCGACATCGAGCGGGTAGTCCAGCGCGCCGAAGAACTCGATCTCGGCACCGAGCACGTCCGCAGCGCGGCGCGCCTCATCCCGCCGGATTCTGATGACCTCCTCCAGGTCATTGCCCTCGCGCCACAGGTGTGCCGACTCACCCCGGGCGCCGTCGGACAGGCAGACGATGACGGGGGCGATTCCGCGCTCCGCGGCGAGTGCGATCGCGCCACCCGCCCGCCACACGAAGTCTGCCGCGTGTGCGCTGACGATCAGCCACCTCTGGGCTGCGGATTTCTCGCTCATCTGACCCCTTCGTGAACTGACCCACGGCCCAGCAGCATGCCGGTGTTGGTCACTGTCATGGCCCGAACGTCCTGGTGGCTGAACCCGGCGTCGAGCAACCGCTGCGCGAAGGCGGCGAGCCCTTCGGCCACTGGCGGGTTCCGCACCTGGCCCAGGTCGGTGGAGATGACGGTGCGCGCCGGACCCACCGCCCGAATGTTGTCGATCATCTCCTCCCAGCTGCACTTGCCGGTGTGGGCAGTTGTGAAGCAGTGCTCGAGGAACGCGCCCATACCCGCCAGCCGCTGCTGATCCTGCGCGGCCAGTGCCTGGGTAGGGAATTCGGGATGGGTGATCACCACCCGTGTGACGCCGTGCTCGAACGCGACGGGGACCACGCGGAATATCTCGTCGCGGCTGAGGTGCCCGGTCGCGACGATCATGTCGTGTGCGGCGGCCGCATCGAGGCAGTCGACGAGTTCCGGGACCGGCTCGCCCCGGTCGTCGAGTACGCGGATCGGCTCGGGGAGCCACCGCCGCTGCTTCATCTCGTTTCTGATCGCTACCCAGACCGGGGGGTGTGGCATGTCGAGGTCCGCGGTGCGAGCCTCGTTCGCCGCATCGACGGTAGGCAGCCACACGATCCGCGCTCCTGAGCGGCCTGCGATGTCGACCGCGACCGGGTTCAGCCCACCGACGCCGTGGTTGAGGCTGATGGCTCCGAAGGCCTCCACCCCCGGCACCGCCCTTCGCACGACGGCTGCCCGCTCACCGGTCGGAACGTAGTGCGACTTCAGCACGAACCCGGCCAGCCGCCGGGCACGGAAGTCCTGCCCGAGCGCGACGTCGTCGGTTCGGCGGGCGGCGAGATCGGGCTCGACGTGCACCTGCATGTCGTATGCGCCTTCGATGGCGGCCCACGCCGCATCGGTGACGGTCACGCCCGGGGAGATTGCGGCATCCACCACGTGCACTCCTCAGAACCACAGGCCGGTCGGGGGGTCGTGCGTGATCGCCTTGATCACGCTGTCGAGGTGGTCCCGCATGGCTTGCTCCGCCTCAGCGGGTTCCCTCGCGGCGATCGCCTCTACGATCGCCTCGTGCTCCGAGAGCGACACCGCGGGGCGCCCCGGCAGGAACGCCACCCGGTACTGGTGCCGGACGGTCTGGTTGCGCAGGCCGTCCACGATGCCGACGGCCGTTGCATGGCGGCACGCGTCCCTGATGCACTGGTGCAGGGTGCGGTTGAGGTCCGAGTACCGGTTGAGCTCAGCGGCTTCCACAGCGGTGCGCATGTCGGCGATGATGCGCTCCAACTCGTTGATCTCCGCACTGGTCGCTCGCTCCGCGGCCTTCGCCGCGCACAACCCCTCGACCGCCTGGCGGGCCTCTAGAACCTCGACGGCCTCCTCGAGGCTGACGGCACGGACTCGGGCGCCGCGGTTCTGCGGGCGTTCGACGAGCCGCTCCTTGGCCAACTCCAGCAGCGCGGCGCGCACCGCGGCCCTGCTGACCTTGTATCGCTCGGCCAGTTCCAGTTCCACCAGGCGCTCGTTGGGCAGCAACGTGCCGTCGATGATCGCACGCCGCAACTGGTCGACGACGGGCGTGTGCCCGGCTGCAGACGCCATGCGGTGAGGCTAGTGAAATATCGACAAAATTGTCAACAAAGTGGTCGACAATCTGTCGGTGGCGCTAGCGCTGTCGGGCGCGCTCGAGAAGCCCTCGCACGTAGCTGGCTTGGCCGACGTGTTGCAGGTTGTCACCGATCACGCTGACGAGCCGGACGCCGACGGTCACCGGAGGATCCCAGGACCGGTCGATGACCCGGTCGAGTTCGTCCGCGGTGATGCTCGAGAGGTACTCGGCGGTGCGGTCGGCGACCGCTTCGTGGTAGTCGATCAACGGCTCCGGGCTTTGCGGCCGAACGGCGGCGACCTGCTCCGAGGTGTGGCCGTAGCCGGTGTCGGCGGTGGCCGGCGCCAAGCCGATCCGCTCGGCCCACGGACCTTCGAACCAGGCCTGCTCCCGACCGGCGATCTCGCTGACGTGATCATCCTGGATCCGGGTCAGGTGCCAGATCAGCCAGGCGATGGAGTTGGCGTCCGGGTCCGGCCGGTACGCCAGCCCTTCGGCGTCGAGCCCGTCCGCGGCCCGGCGCACGATCCCACGTATCCGCCCGTAGGCGTCGAGAAGAAGGTCGGAGGTCTGCATGCCCGCCACCCTAGTTGCAGTACCTGCCGTGGCTCAGCCATGCCTGTCGCTCACCTGATCGCGTGTTTGTCACCTGATCGGCCGGTCCGCGACGATCAGGTTGGCCCAGCGACGCTGTCGGCGGAGGGTGACCAACCTGATCGCATCTCACCAGGTGGACGCCTGACGATCAGAGGGGAAACCCGCCCGTTGTTTGTGGCAGTTGATGACCTGATCCTTCGGGGCTATGCGTCCCGGCCGGCCGAGGCACACGTCAACGCGCGGCGCCGGATGCATCACAGCGGTGGCAGCGGCTCCGCGGGACGTAGCGCGGAACGGCCCGCGAGCGACCGTGAGATGCCGCGGGCCGCCGTACCCACGAGGGCGGAGAGCACGGCCGTGTCGTAGCTGCCGGCGTGCACCACGACGGCGACGGAGGCGATCACGTCCCCGGACGGGTCCCGGATCGGACCGGCGACGGAGACCGCGTCCATCGTGACCTGGCGGTCGCTCACGGCGATCCCGGTGCGGCGGACCTCGGCCAGGATCGCGCGCAGCCGGGTGGCGTCCACGATCGTCATGGGGGTGAAACGCTGCAGCGGCGCGGCGAGAACCGCCTCCTGGATCTCGCTGGGCGCAAACGCGAGCAGCACCAGCCCTGCGCCGCTGGCGGGCATCGGCCAGCGCAGCCCCACCTGGGTGTGCACCCCGACCGACGCGCGGCCCGCGAGCCGTTCGGTGAACACCAGCTTCGTGTCCTGCCGCACGGCGAGTTGCACGACCTCGTGGGTAAGTTCGTACAGGTCCTCCATGAACGGCATCGCGGCGTCCCGCAGGGCGACACCGCGCGGAGCGAGCGCCGCGATCTCGTACAGCCGCAGCCCGATCCGGTACCTGCCGTCCTCCCGCCGTTCGAGTGCTCCCCAGCTCAGCAGTTCGTCCACGATGCGGTGCGCCGTGCTGAGCGCCAGCCCGGACCGGCGGGCGATCTCGGACAGCGAAAGCTCGCGCGCCTCGGGCGAGAAGGCGGCGAGCACATTGAGCACCTTGCGTGCAGCGGTTACCACGCTACAAATAGCTTCCTCATTGCGGTTAGGGCAGCCATTAGGAAGCTTATTGCGACCACAGCCTGTTGACTGATGCCAAGATGCCAGCGTGTGTGGTGATCCTGCGACGGTGGGCCCCACAGCCGGCGTACGTCATCGCCAGGCGAACTCCCAACCGGGACACCCTTGGCCACGCGGGCATCCTGGATGAGTTAACGCGTGCTCCGGTCGCAGCCCGTC